>JAKSIB010000027.1 GCA_024399065.1 Fibrobacter sp.
CTGGACCTTCCAGGAAGTCGACGCAAAGCTCGATGGCATCATGACCTCCATCTACAAGGCTGCTTCCTCCGCTGCTGCAAAGTACGGCGACAAGAAGAACCTCGTCATGGGTGCAAACATTGCTGGCTTCCTCAAGGTTGCCGACGCTATGAAGTGGCAGGGTGCAGTTTAATTTTTGCGAAGCAAAAATTAAATCAAGCTTCCAAAGCTGTAAAAAGATCCTCGGTGAATAACCGGGGGTCTTTTTTTGTTGACACAAAATTTTTTGCTGACAGTTGTTTTCGTATAGCGTTGTTTTGTGTTTTCCAAGCAACTTCATAAAAAATTCAATCGTTAGGAGGAATCATGAAGCGTGTTTTGACTTTGGTTACCAGCACATGTTCTTTAAGCGTTTGGGAGCCTATTTTGAAGTTGGCTCAGGTTTCTATGCCGGCGATGGTGGCTACTATTTGCACTACGATAGCAGTGTGGATAAATTGAACAATAAGGACTGGGAACTTCATTCCGGTTTCGGTTTGAAGGTCTGCTTCTAAACTACAAGAAATATTACACAAAGGGGCGACGGTTCATATCGGCGTCTCTTTTTGTTTCGTGAATTATTATCTTTTTCACTGTTTTGAAGAACAGTCGATGAGAAATTTCTTTTTCATAAATTTATGTGCCCTATTTGTTTTACTAACCGTTCAGGAGAGTTTTGCTGGCTCTTTGACGGATTTACGCGATGGTAAGACTTATAAGACCGTTACCATTCTCGGGCAGGAATGGATGGCGGAGAACCTGAATCTCGAATACAATGTGGGCACAGCAAAGAGCGGCTGTCTGATGGTAAAAGGTAATTTTCCTGGTTGTGATTTTTCCACTCCAGAAGGGAGTACTATGGCTCGTTGCAAGGCCGCCGTCTATCCAGAGGAATGTGATAAGCATGGTCGCACCTACACATGGGCTGCTGCAGTGGACAGTGCAGGACTTTATGGTCGAGACGGTTTGGAATGCGGGTCGGGCAAATTATGTGAACGAGCAGGATATGTCCGTGGTATATGCCCCGAAGGTTGGCACTTGCCCAGAAGAGATGATTTTTACAGTTTGCTTTCGGAGTTAAAACGCGAAATAAAGGAAAAAACAGGACCTTTATTAACCTCTTGTGTTGAAAAAAAAAACAGTGAAAAATAATGTATTGAGTGTGGGTGATGGTTGTTCGATGGATGACTTCGATCCAGATTATTTAGATTTTAAGTGCAATCTTCTCGGTTTTGAGTATGAAAATCTAGGTCCTGACCATATGGCGTTCTTTTGGACATCGACGAACTATTATGATGAGAAAGAACGTGAATTTTACGTTACTCAAATGTTTCTGAAAACGGGTGAATTTGGGTCTTTAAGTATTTGGCCTTCGAAAGTAAGTGTTGGCTCGTCAATTCGTTGCATTCGTGATCCTGACCAAAATAGTCCAAAAGTTTTCAAATAAAAATGTTGTTCTAAAGAGGCTGCGATCCGTCGCGGCCTTTTTTGTGCGTTCGTCACAGTCTTAAGTTTATTATTAATTTTTTCTTACATAGAGTTTTTTTCTTGTTATATTGTGTTTTAGGAGGTTCCCCTTGTTTAAGTATTTCAAGTCCGTCGTTAGTTTGTGTGCGCTGCTTGGTGCCACGTCTTCCTTCGCCTATGTGGAAAAGATGCCCGATTTCAAGGACAAACGCGACGGTCGTGTCTATAAGACGGTTCAGATCGGTCAGCAGCGCTGGTTTGCCGAGAACCTCCGTTTTAGCCTGAAGGGCAGTTACTGTTACGAAAAGAAAGACTACAACTGCGAAACCTACGGCCGCCTTTACACCTGGGCCCAGGCCCGCATGCTGGTAGATTACTACAACAGCACCTCCATCAAGAAGATCAAGCAGATCAACAAGGTTCACGACATTTGCCCTATGGGCTGGCACATTCCCTCCAATAAGGAATGGAAGACCATGAAGGCCTACGTGGGTAAGCTTGGCATTAGCGACGGTGTTGGCATTAGCCTCAAGTCCCCGGAACTGTGGGAAAAGGAACTGCGCCTTCCTGCTGGTAGCGATGAATTTGGCTTCAGTGCGCTCCCTGCCGGTGAACGCTACTTTATGGGCGAGTACATGGACCAGGGTTCCTCCGCCCAGTTCTGGGCCTCCAACGAATACGATGCTGGCGGTGGCTATTTCTGGCGCCTTTCCTACGATTCCAGAACCTTGGACCGCATTTACGAAAGCAAGGAAAACGCTGTTTCCATCCGCTGCATCGAAGACAAGCTTTACGAAATCAAGGAACCTCCTTCTCCTGTGCCTCATATCGAGCCCAAGGTGGTTGAAGTCCAGGGTCGCAAGCTGCAGACCGTGCATATCGGCGACCAGGTGTGGATGGCCAACAACGTAGATACCAAGGTTCCGGGCAGTTACTGCTACGAGAACAAGGAAGAAAACTGCCAGAAGTATGGCCGTCTGTACCCGTGGACAGCCGTGGTGAAGCTTGCCGCCGAGTACACGAACAAGGTGGCCCGCGACTCCATTTCCAAGGTGAAGCCCAAGGGCATTTGCCCCAACGGCTGGCATGTACCTACCGCACGCGACTACTATCGACTGGATTCCTACCTGAAGGATATTGACGATGCCGTGGGCGTGGGCACCAACCTGAAGTCCCGTACCGGCTGGAACGAAAGCGACGACGCCCTGCAGGGGATCAACGGCTTCGGCTTCAACGCGGAACCTTTCGGCGTCATCAAGTACGGCGAACCCAAGATGATCTGCGAAACCATCATCAAGGACATTATCCTGCCCGAAAAGAAGGGCGCACAGCCTGACACCATTTTGACGGACTCCTGCGTGGTGGATCCTGAATGGAAACCGGCGCTGGCATTCACCGCCCACGGGAACTTTACGGGATTCTGGTCCGGCACCGAGGCGGATACTACGACCGCCGTGGTCTGGAAGCTTTCCAACGACGAAGACGACTTTATCCAGGATTCCGCCAAGAAGGAAGAAGCCTACTACCTGCGCTGCATCATGGACCCGCCGGATATCGACGAAATCTATGATAGCACTTCCATCTACGACAAGCGCGACGATAACCGCTACAAGACTGTGGTGGTGGGCGAAGATACCTGGATGGCCGAGAACCTGCGCTTTGCGGCTCCGGGCAGCTACTGCTACGAAGACAAGGATATCCGCTGCAAGTCCTACGGACGCTTGTATCCGTGGCATGTGGCTATGAGATTGCCTGAAAACTACATCGATGAATCCATGACCGGCATGATCCTGGAAGAACATCAGGGTATTTGCCCCGACGGCTGGCATATTCCTACGAACAACGAATGGATTGCCCTGGGCCAGAAGGCCTTGAACATGCGTAGGGGAGGAATCGGTTCCGCCCTGAAGAGCAAGGAAGGCTGGGTCCGCGGTGGCGCCCCCATTTCTGCAGTAAGCGGATTCAACGCCCTTCCGTCGGGTAGCCGTTTTGCGGAAGGCGAGTATGCGGAACTTGGAACTAGCGCCTACTTCTGGGCTGCCCAGGGCGGCGACGGAAACGGTGCTGTGTACTGGAACATCATCAATTCCAAGGACGACTTTACGCCCATGGAAGACTTCGACAAGTTCTCCTTCTCTTTGAGATGCGTGAAGAACAAGGCCGCCGCGGAAAAACCTGTCGCGGAAAAAGCCGCCGCGGAAAAACCTGTCGCGGAAAAAGCTGCCGCGGAAAAAGCTGCCGCGGAAAAACAGTAATTATACGCCTTTCGGAAGCAAATTTCGGAAAAATCGCTCAAATTACGGGAAAAATCACAAAAAACGAGTGGTTTTTCCCGTAATTTTTTATATAAAGTAACGAAAATAGGCTGGTTTTCCTGATTTTGTTCTTGTTTTTGGTGTGTTTATAAGAAAAAAGTGGCTGCGAAGCCCCCGTTTACACCATTTTTTTACAAATATCAGGCTTTTGTGTGTGGATAAACTAATGTTTTACGGGAAAACGACACGAAAATGCGAGGATTTTCCCGTAAAAAAGGGGTGTTTTTGAAAATTATCCCCTTTGCGATCTAAAAAAGACTCGTTTGAAGGGGCATTTCTGCTGCGTCGGCTGAGGTTTTAGCGGCGTCGGCAGAGGGTTCCGCCGCGTTTTCAGTACTTTCTGCGATTTGCTGCAGCAGCCAGGCTTCGTCGTGCACAGGCACGCCCAACTCGTTTGCCTTGGTCAGCTTGGATCCCGCTGCTTCGCCGACCAGGACCCAACTGGTCTTCTTGCTCACAGATCCGCTGACTTTACCGCCGTTCTCTTCGATGAGCTTGCGGGCTTCGTCGCGGTCCATGGACGGTAAGGTGCCGGTGATGACTGCGGTCTGGCCGGCGAAAAGCGTCTTTACGACGCCCTTGAATTCCTGCGGGCACCCGAGGGCAACCAGTTCATCGATTTCTGCGGTGTACATGTCCGTATGGAAGAAATCGTATACGGAGTACCCGATGCGTTCGCCCACGTCTGTAACGCCCTGCAGCTGTTCCGGTGTGGCTGTGCGGATAGCCTCCAGCGTACGGAAATGCTTTGCGATGTTGCGGGCGCTGGTACGGCCTACAAAGCGGATTCCTAAACCGTGGAGCAGATTCTCCAGGCTGCGTTCCTTGCTGGCCTGGATGGCGTCAAACACATTCTTGGCGCTCTTCTTTGCCATACGCTCCTGGCTTTCCAAGTCCTCCATGGTAAGGCGGTACAAGTCGGGAATACGCTTGATCTTGCCTGTGGCGATGAGGCTTGCGATGAGGCTTGGGCCCAGATTTTCGATGTTCATGGCTTCGCGGCTGACGAAGTGTTCGAAGAGGCATTGCACTTGCGCTTTGCAGTGGAGATTTTCGCAACGTAAAATGACTTCGCCATCCACATGGGTGAGGGGAGTGCCGCATTCGGGGCACACTTCCGGGGCGCGTACAGGTTCAGCCCCGACGGGGCGCAATTCCTTCTTGACGTCGGTAATCTTCGGGATGATTTCGCCACCCTTCTCAACGCCAACTGTATCGCCGAAATGCAAATCGAGGCGGGCCACTTCATCGAAGTTGTGGAGGGTGGCGCGCTTTACCGTGGTACCTGCAAGGCGCACGGGTGCAAGGTTCGCTACCGGCGTCACGGCACCGGTGCGGCCCACCTGGAATTCCACGGAGAGCAGGGGCGTGTAGGCGCGCTCCGCCTTGAACTTGTAGGCGATAGCCCAGCGGGGGCTCTTGCTGGTGGTGCCCAGGGCACGCTGCTGTTCCAAGTTGTTCAGCTTCACCACCATGCCGTCGATGTCGAAAGGCAGGTTGTCGCGGTCCGCTCCGATCTTCTCGGAAATCTTCATGATTTCATCAACCGTATCGGCGGTCCAGAACTGGTTGGTGTTGAAACCCAGCTTCTTCAGCAGTTCCAAATTCTGCTGATGAGTCTGGTTGGAACTTTGGGGAATATGGTATGCAAAGAAGCGCATGGGGCGTGTCTTGCATTCGTTTACGCTCTTCAGCTTGAGGGAACCGGAAACCGTGTTACGGCAGTTCTGGAAAATTTTCTTGCCTTCAAGAATCAACTGCTCGTTAAGGCGTTCGAAGGCCTCCCGCTCCATGTAGACTTCGCCGCGGACCTCGAAAGTGCCTGCGGGAATTTCCGACGGGTCGACCTTCAGCTTCTTTGCGTCAAAGTATTCGGGAATGTCGGAAATCGTCAGGGCGTTTAAGGTGACGTCGTCGCCCTGGGCGCCGTCGCCGCGGGTCACCGCCTGCTTCAGGCGACCATTCTCGTACACGATGCTGAGGCTCACGCCGTCGATCTTGCGCTCGCAAATCCATCTTGAGGCGCGAGGTTCCTGGCTCGAGGTGCGAGGTTCCGGGCTCGAGGCGCGCGAATTCAAACCACCGAATATTTCTTCCAGACCCTTCTCGGCGGCATCCACGAACTCCTGCATTTCCTCGGCGCTGTACACGTTGGAAATACTGAGCATCGGCACCGCATGGGTCACCTTTGCGAAATCATTGACCAGGTCGCTACCTACACTCTTGGTCAGCGAGGTTCCATCGCCCAGCTCCGGATACTTCCTTTCCAGGGCTTCCATCTCCTTGAGGCCAAAGTCGAAATCCTGGTCGCTCATGGGGGATACGCCTTCCTTGTAGTAAAGGCGGCTGGCTTCTTCCAACTGTTTCTTAAGCTCGGAATATCGGGCGAGGTCAATGTCTTTCTGGTTGATCATTTTATATCCTATTTCGCGGTTAAAAATAAAAAAAGTGCAGTGCCCTGTACCAAATTTTTTAGTTTTGTTCGTGGCTTAGGAGGCGTGGAAAGATTCAATGCAGCTGAAGAACGGTGCAAATTACTTGAAGGTTTTGGCATGGATTTTACTCCTGCTGTTGTCGGCCTGTGGCAACGACGACACGAGCCTTGTTGATTCCGTTCAAGTGGATGCTATCGAATCTTCCGCTACGAACCAAGCCTCCTCTTCCAGCAAGCGCGCGGAACGAGTCTGCGTCACCATCAACGGCGTGCTGAACGACTGCAGCACGGGTACCCCGCTGGACACTGCCGCCAACCAGCTGGAAAGTTCCTCCAGCCTTGGCCCCGACCAGATGATGGATGAACGCGACGGCAAAATCTACAAGATCGTGACTATCGGCCACCAGGTATGGCTTGCCGAAAACATGCGCTACTGGCGCTCCGACATCGCATCGGGAACCTATATCGTCAGCAACCGCATGGGCTACTACTACAGCCAGGAAACCGCCAAAAAGGTTTGCCCCATCGGCTGGCACTTGCCCTCCTTATCGGAATGGCAATTCCTCCTCAATTCCTTTGCCGCCAAGAGCGTCAGCGAAGACGGAAAAAATTACGTCTATGAGTACATGGGTACCATGCTCAAATCCAAGGACCTCTGGGACCCGCCCTATACTGGAGAAGACGAACTTGGATTCAACGCCCTGCCTGCAGGCTACACGGTTTACGAAGTACTTTTTAGCGAGGGCTCCGTGGCTGTATTCTGGACCTCCACGCAGACGAAGTTTTATGGCATGAGTGCCGTGGTTGAAATGGATTCCGATCACGACTACGCGATGATCGACGAGGAATTTGATGAGTACGCCCTCTCTGTCCGCTGTATCTACGGCAAGGCGAAAGAGGATACTACCTCCGGCGACATTTTCCCTCCGAAAGTTTCCTCCAGCAGCGCGAAGTCCTCCAGTAGTGTAAAAACCGGATCCTCTTCCTCCTTCTGGGATGAAAGGTGGGAAGCCTTCGAGGACGACATCGGCACCGTCTACCCGTCCATCGTGATTGGAAAGCAGAAGTGGATGGCCCGCAACCTGGATTACAAAACACAATACATGGACCAGTCCTCCGCCATGCAGCTTTGCCCCACGGGTTGGCATCTGCCTACCGAAAGGGAATGGGCCTACATGCTGTCCAGTTTTGCTGACCCCCGCAGCGAAGGCAGCAGCGTGTACTATAGCCATGTGGGCAGCAAACTCAAGTCTAGCGAAACTTGGGTGGGCAAGGACATTGGCTCCAATGAACTAGGCTTCGATGCCCGTGCCATAGGCTTCGTTAATGAGGACGGTGATACCCTTGGCATTGGCCAAACTGCGAAATTCTGGACAGCATCTGCGTATGGTGATTCCGCCATCATCGTCCGCCTGGTAAATAACGACAACTACGCCGAAGTAACCAAGGAATATCCCAAGTCTAAGCTCCCTGTTCGTTGCGTAAGCGATGAGACTCTCTTTGAACTGAGCTCCTCCAGCTTATTTACCAGCAGCAGTTCCTCCGCCGCCGAAGTCAAGCCCGACGGCACCTACGATTGCTCCCCCTACTCCTATTACGACTGCATCACGACGGAGTACCTTGACCCTAATATGACCTACATGGATGTAATGGATGCCCGCGAGAACAAGGTGTACAAGGCCATCCAGATTGACACCCTCTATTGGCTTGCCCAGAACCTGGACTATCATCAAAGTGGATGCTATAGTGCGACCATTGGTGAATTAGAGCTTAGCAACCATAAACTCTATGGCTATATGTACCCTTGGAAACAGGCCAAGGATGCCTGCATGGCGGGATGGCGAATTCCTACCAAGGCTGAATACGAAGCCTTGTTTGAAAAAATATCTGTAGGTGATGAGCTTGGTCTGGCGATCCGACCCACAGGATATGGTGTAGAGGGCGAGGAAGGATATGTAGATGCGGGCACCAAAGCTTATTTCTGGACATCCACAGAATACGTTTACTATGCCTTTAAAGATGAGTTTGTTGCCCAGTATGATGTTTCGACAGGAAGGAGCGATGTTTCGTGGGCTTCGAAGCTCGAAAACCTCATGGCAGTACGTTGCGTTCGCGAGGTGAACTAGAAGTTAAACCCGATATTCAGTGTGCAGAAGAGTCCGTTGCCAAAGGCATAGGACTCGTCTTTTTTTGTGCTTGGCTTTACGGGCTGATCGGGGTCCACTGGTAATTCCGGCTTGGGCTTGTGGTCATCCACTTCGGCAGTAAAGGGAATGAGCTGGTAGGCGTTTGCGTCGAAATGGAAGGGGCCGTAGGCCAGGCGCACACCGAGAGCCGCGATGGCTCCGATACTTGTTACATCCCAGGAGTTTTTTTCCACTTCCTTCTTGGTGATGATCAGCTGGGTGGTTTCGGAGGTGAACTCAGCGTCGGCGGAGGCCTTGGCGTAGTAGAAGTTGGCGGCGATTCTCGGCTCGATGGCGAAGGTCCTTTCGGCGGGAACATTTTTCGCGTCGCCGGCTGAGTTGCCGAAAGTCTTGTGGTAGGCGAGGCCCGCCAAACCGAGGCCACCTTCCGCGTCGGCGTCCACGCGGTAGTTCATCTGCAAAAAGTTGAAGGACAGGGCCTGCAGTACGGATGTTTGCAGAGCTCTGTTGGGAGCCAGAGTTTCGTGGAAGCGCTTGCCGTCGTTATCCAGATGACCCTGGGCGTAAATAGCCAAGGCGTTAAAATCCAGGGAGCCGGCGGCACTTGCTGAACCGGCGGCACTTGCTGAACCGGCGGCGTCACCATTACCGGCAAACGTTCCGATTACATCATTCCACTTAACATCGGCCACATGCACGGACCCCGAGACCGGCGTGTACATAAAGCGCTTGGTATCCCCATCCTGGGAGCGGATGCCGTACAGCGTAATGTCGCCATTGATGTACCTATAGCCTACGCTGAACTTTTCGACGCGGTCACCAAAGCGATCGTTGCGGCCCCAGCTATACCGTCCCCTTAAATTCCAAATATTCAGGGAGTCCCTGATAAAGTACTTTTCGCTCCTGTTGAAGGGCGTACTCTTGTAGTAATTGCCGGCCAGGTCCAAGCGGTGTCCGCGGGCCTTAAACCCCAAGGACAATCCCTTGTTCAAAATATGGCTTTCCCAGTCGGCGGAAATATCCGGCACCATGTCGCTCTTGTTGTAGGCCCACTTGACCCGCGCGATATCTAGATCGCCTCTGCCAAGTTCCGTTCCCACATAGAACAGGGAATCTGCCGCGTGCAGCGTCATGGTGGCGGTAACCCAGGGGCGGGTATCCACCGAAGCTCCCAAGGTCAAAAACTTGTAATCACTCTGGTAGGCGAAGCTTCCCACCAAGCTTCCGGAACCGTTGCCTTTGGAGCCATCGTTGCCCGGGAATCCGTAGGAACCAATATCCAGGTCCCAGTCGTCACCATAGGTTAAATGGTAACGTGAATATTCCACGCTGGCGGAGAACTTGTGTTCGCCAACCTTCAGGGAATAATCGTTCAATAAAAAAAGCCCCCCGCAGGCAAAATCTGCACTGCAGGCGAGGCTTGGTAGAAACGCGGTCGCAGCAAGGGCTGCGAGACCGCATTTTCCGAAGAACTTAGTCTTCGTAGTCATCATTTTCTTCGTAATCGTCGCCGATGATGTAAGTGTCGAAGAAGTTCCAGAACTTGGATTCGGTCATTTCGGGGAACATGCCGCCGAAGGTGTAGTCCGGGAAGATCACTACAGACTTTGCATCTTCAGGAGAAACGATACCCTGGACGAAGTCGGTGAACTTTGCGGTAACCTTGCCGCTCTTGTCGGTGAAGTTGACGACGTTGGGGAAGATTTCGCCTTCGCTGCGAGCAAATACGGATCCGTCGGTGGTTTCCTTACAGAATTCGTTGCCCAGGTCGAGGTCGTTAATGGTAACTACCGGCGGAACATCGTCTTCGTCATCATAGCTGTAGTAGTTGTAGCTATCGCCATCGAGAGTGAACTTTGCAACGCAATCCACAACTTCCACGTTGAAGGTACCGTAGGCATAGCCACCTTCGTAGTCAATGTTGAAGGAAATGGTAGTGCCGTCTTCACCTTCTTCGTAGTAGGCGGAAGCATAGGTTGCACCTTCGCTTTCGGCCAGGTCGTTCTGGATCTGACGTTCGCTCATGTAGGCTGCATAGGAACCGTAGAGTTCGGAATCCCACTGGGTGTCGCCATCGATGGAGAACCAGTCCTTGGGATCCACGACCTTGTAGTAAGGAGCGTAGCCCTTGATATCGGAGGTGAGTTCGAAGAACTTGCCTAGGTTCACCTTGTAGACCTGCTTGTCGAAGGTAATGTCGATGGCTTCGCTGAGGCCCTTCTTGTAGTATTCCAGGGAGTCGATGATCTTTTCCACCTGAGCGATACTCATGTCGGCATCTTCGCCCTTGCCCACAACGTACATGTCGTTGCTCTGGTCAATCTTGTTTTCTGCTTCGTACAGCTTGTATTCGAAACCGTACTTCACGTAGTCAATGGCGTTTTCCAGGTCGTTCGGAATGTTCTTGTAGCGGGTGAGCCAATCTTTCTTGACGGTGCCGAAGGGATGGTCGCGGTCCAGGAGTTCCACCACGTACTTGGCGCCAACGTTGGTCTTGTAGTTGGATTCGTTGAGGTTGATGAGGGAATCGATCCAGTCGTACTTGCCGTCCTTGGAAACATCGATGTCGAAGCTTGCCACAGCGGTCATGATGGCGCGTGCAACGTAGAGGGCAGCAACTGCGGGGCCGAATTCGCCGTTATCCAAGGTAACGGTGTGGTTGTCGAAGGAATACTTGATGCTGAAGGTTTCGGCATCCATCACGTTCTTGAAGTAGGTGATGGCGGTATCCACTGCCGGGAGCCATTCGTTGGCGATTGCGTCCTGGATGCGGTCGGTAATGACCTTCTGGGAAGATTCCTTGGCCAGGGCTGCGGTCTTCACCACGATGTTTGCGGCGTCGCCAGCGTTAATCTTGTAGAGGGAAGCGCGAACGTCTACATCGCCAAGATCCATGTCGGATTCGGAGTCGTCGGAACCGATGAGGGTCTGGATGGTGTCTACGACGTCGTTAAAAGTCTTGTTGTTGAGAAGGTCTGCCACGGTAGCGAGGGCATAGCCCACCTGTGCTTCGCAGTTACCCGGATGAGCGTCGAGAGCCTTGGAATATGCGCTCTTGATGGTGGCGCTCAGCTTCTGGGATTCCTTGAGGTCGCCTTCTGCGAAAGCTTCCATAAAGTCGTAGATATCCTGCTGGGCGGCGTTCATTTCCTTGATGGCGGATTCGTCGGTGAGTTCTTCACAGGCGGAAAGCTCGACCTTGACTTCTTCGCTGGGTTTTTCTTCGTTGCCGGAACCGACAGGATCTTCTGTAGTGGAACATGCAGCCATCATTGCTGCGACACTTGCGGCAGCGAGGGCTGTGGATTTCTTGAATTTCATTACATGCCTCCTTTTACATACATGTTTTGGTTTTGAATAATTTACAAAAAACTTACGGGAAAAAGCCGTTTTCAAGGAAAAAACTCGAAAAAAGTGATTTTGGTTAAATTCAAAAGAATTATATTTCGCAAAAATCTATAGGATGGAGAATTTATGGTAAAGCTCAATATTGCCCTGGGTGTACTGGGATTTGGTCTGCTGGCAGCTTCCTGCAGCGATAATATCACCAACAACTACTACGAATCCGAAGCTAGGGTAGATACCCTGGTGGTGCTGGATACCATACACCAGATCGATACCATCCATTCTATCGACACCCTGTACATCAGCGAGCACGATACCATCCACTCCATCGACACCCTGGTGGGTCTCAACGGACTTTCCGCCTACGAAATCGCCGTGAAGAACGGCTACGAAGGCTCCGAGGAAGAATGGGTGAAGAACACCATCTTCAGTTTCGTGAAGGACGACCGCGACGAGCAGGCCTACAAGACCGTGCGTATCGGTAACCAGGTGTGGATGGCCGAAGATATTGCCTACCGAATCCCCGAAGGCGGCGATGGAGCTTACTCCTGGTCCGAGGCCAAGGAAGACGCCTGCTTCGACGGCTGGCACCTGCCTAGCGAAGGCGACTGGGAAGACCTTTTCGACTACATTGGCGGTAGCGAGGTTGCCGGTGTTCTTCTGAGATCCACCGACGCATGGCGCACCATCGAGAACAAGACCGATTCCTACACGACCGACTTCAAGGGCGTGGACGCCTACGGCTTTAACGTAAAGCCCATCGACGAACGCAATACCAACAATTCCACCATGGCAGTGACCCTGAAGTCCACCAAGTACTGGACCTCCACCAAGGCCAAGGAAGGTGGTGACGGCAAGGTGGTGGTATTCAGCGGTGACCGCGACGCCGTTACGGTTACTGCAGGCGACTCCGACGACACTTACGCCGTTCGCTGCCTGAAAGACTCCGAATAATCATTTATGGAAAAGAACATAACGCCGGATACCTTCCTCTCGAAAGATGACACCAAGGTCATGAAGGCCTTTGCCATCTGCCTTATGCTCATGCACCACTTGTGGTGCTTCCCGAACCGCCTGGCAGGGGAACCCCTCATCAACCTCTCCACGGTTTTCGGTGTCTCCTCCCCGGTATTCTTCGGCTTCTTCGGAAAGATCTGCGTTTCCATGTTCTTTTTCCTGGGCGGCTATGGCGTATACAAGAGCTATTTCGGCCGCAAGTTCGACCTTGTGGGCAAGCTGAAGGGCCTCTACTTTGCCTACTGGAAGGTGTTCCTGATCTTTATCCCAATTGGATTCATTTTCTTCTCTGACCAGGGGAACTATTGCCTGGATCCTTTCATTTGCACCAGGTTCTCCACCTTCTCCACCCGTGAGCTTATCTCCAACTTTTTGGGATTCACCTCCACCTACAATAGGGAATGGTGGTTCCTGAGCAGCTATGCCTTTGCCCTGGTGACCTTCCCGTTCATCCGTGGCGTTATCGACAGGCATACCGCCCGCATGAACCTCTTCTTGATGCTCATCGTGAGCCTGCTGATGGTGAACGTTTTCCCGGGCCTGGCCCAGAACCAGACCATCGGCGTGCTGGCCAATAACCGTATCTACCTGAAGTTCTTCTGCCAGATCGCGCCCTACGCCACCAGCTTCTGGATGGGTGCCATTGTTGCAAGGAGCGGCCTGCTGGATCGCCTACACGAAGGCCTCAGGGCTCACAACCTGCTGAACCCGGCCTTTGATATCCTGGTATGGGTGGCTGTGATTTTCCTGAGGCAGCTTGAGCTTGGCGAAGTGTTCGATATCTTCTTTATCCCTGTGCTTACCGTGGTGACCATTGACCTGGTGAACCGAATCAAGCTGGTGCGCAAGGGTTGCATTCTCGTTGGCAAGCAGAGCACAAACATGTGGCTTACCCACACGTTCTTCTGCTATTATATCGGCGCCCTTTCTGCGGTGGTGACCGCTCCCAGGTACGCCATCTTGTCGCTTCCGGTGCTGATCGCCCTTACCTTTGTGTGCTCATATGCCATCAACTACTTCTGGAAAGGAGTGGGCATGGGCTACGGCAAGGTGAAGGAACTTATTTGTGGAAAGGTACAGTAACCAGGCAACCGCCGTTGTAAGGTCCAACGGACATAATATGGAATCGGCCTCTGGTGCCGTTTGCACCCTGGATCTTGAAGGTGACTGTTCCGATCTGCTTGGCGGCTTCTTCGCCAGTTAGAGTTGCGGAACCTGTCGGAACCAATTCGCTCCAGGCAACATTCTCGACTCGGCCTGTGGTATCGGCGGGCAGAACCTTAGATACCCCGGAGCTCAGTTCAAGAATTATGGGGTCGTCGGAGTAATAGGATACGCAGAGCCCGCCCCAGGAAGAAGCATCAACAACAAAGGGCTTGCCGTTATCATCTTCACCGCCGATGTTGAAGTTCAGGGACACGTAGGGGTCCTTGTCTAAGGAATGTTTTTCCAATTGGTAGGAGCCGCATATGCCGAGGCATTCTTCGATAATGGGGTCAAGGGATCCAATGAAGCCTAGATCTGTCGTGATAGGCCAGATGGTGAGGGAGGCGCCACCTTCCTTACTGTCGTGTCCACTGATCCAGTAGCCAGATGTTTCGTTGCCCTCGTCGCAGTGGGTATTCATCTGGTACAGGCACATGTCGCCAAACCAGGTATCCATAATGCCACAAGGGCTGCCGGGAGTATGGGGCTTCTGCGTCCAAACCAGCGAACCATTCCAGCCTCTTTCGCAAAAGTACTCGATGGAGGGGTTGACCTTGCCGTGGGTGGTTGCCCCTTCTACGCATTCTATGCCGTAGGTGTCAATCTGGCTTTGGAGAGCTGCCTCCCAGTTGGGCTTGGAATACTTGGTGCATTCATAGTAGCGGTCTTCGTGGAGCGCCATTGTTCCAAATTTTTCCTCGGTGCATTCGCCAAGGGCCTTCGTGACATTCTCGTAGTAGTAGGGGCCAAAATCCCAAGATGAGGAGGAGAACGGGGGCTTGACAGATGAACTTGAAATTTCTGCGACAGGTGCGCTGGAGGAGCTCGGGGGCTCAACAGATGAACTTGAAATTTCTGCGACAGGTGCGCTGGAGGAACTCGGGGGCTCGACAGATGAACTTGAAATTTCTGCGACAGGTGCGCTGGAGGAACTCGGGTTGTCGGAACAGCCTGCAAGCATGGAACCTGCCAGTGCTGCAACAAAAGCCGTGGTCAAGAAACGATTTGTTCTCATATAAACTCCCAAAAAGTTTTACAATCCTTGAAAATATATATAAAAAACATCCCGACATCGCTTAGATGCCGGGACTTTTGTCTCCTTCTAACGTTTTATATGTATTGTGTAGATCATGCTGCATTTTCTACACCCACCGTGGAATCATTGTCCGTGGTGGGGGCGGCATTGTTCGCCGCTTCATTGTTCGCCGCAGTTTCTGTGGCTTCGGTAGTCGCAGCGTTTTCTGCTTTTTCCTTCTTTTTAGGTTTCTGGCGCATCTTGAGCTGCACCTTCTTTGCGATTACAATCTTGTCCATGCATTCGAGGAAGTTGCTGCAACTTTCGCTTCCTTCGGCAGCCTTGAAGAATGCCGCACCTACCAAGATGTTGTATGCCTTGATGCAGGCGGCGCGCAAAATCTTGCAGTTCTCGATTTCCTTCTGGCAGCGCTTGGAGAATCTGGCGAGATCGGCTTCCATGAACTGGCGGTTTGCTGTTTCGAGTCGTTCTGCCCATTCCTTGAATCCGCAGGCGGCGAGCTTTTCTTCGTCAAATACCTTGAGCCCCTGGATGATACTGTCGAAGATACCTGTAGATTTCGCCTGGTTCGCCTTGATGGGGGAGGGGGTGGAATCGAACAGCTTGCTGATCTGTTCGCCGATTTCAGCGACGCTTGCATCGGGAATCTTGGTGGCGGCCATAGCCACCTTGCGGCTCGCCACGTAAATATCGTTTCGTTCGATGTCAAGATCATGAGCCTTCTTTTCCACGGAGTCGGTGAAGCTTGCCTTCAGGAATTCGGAAAGAGCGTTCACGGAACTTTCGTATTCTGCGACAGCCTTTTGAACATCCTTGTCTGTGATTGCCTTGGCGAGATTCACGCCTTCGGAATGGAGGCCCTTGAATTCGTCGTTGTGGAGGAGGGAGAAGGTGATAGAAGTAATCATTTTCATATTAGAAACCTCGTTTTGAGAGTTTGTTTATGTTTCAGCTTTCGTGTTCACCGTTTGGGTGTTCCGCGTCGGCCTTGAGAATAAACTACGAAGTTCGAATGTCTCAGATGGTCACGATTGTGTAAAAGTTTATGTTAGTTTTGTCACGTTTGTGTCACGTTTTGACCATTGTATGACAATGTATTTTTGTTGTCATTCATTTTTTTTGAGGAGCATCGTTTTGAATTTGATATGGTGCTCCGACTTTTTGCATAGTTATGATTTAGAAATGAACTGGCGCTCCGACTTTTGGAAAAGTTCCGTTTTGGAATTGAAATGGTGTTCCAACTTTTGGAAAAGTTCCATTTTAGAAATGAACTGGCGCTCCGACTTTTGGAAAAGTTCCGTTTTGGAATTGAACTGGTGTTCCAACTTTTGGAAAAGTTGCGTTTTAGAAATGAACTGACGCTCCGACTTATGGAAAAGTTCCATTTTAGAATTGAAATGGCGCTCCGACTTTTAGAAAAGTTCCATTTTGGAATTGAACTGGCGCTCCGACTTTTGGAAAAGTTCCATTTTAGAATTGAACTGGTGTTCCAACTTTTGGAAAAGTTCCGTTTTAAAATTGAACTGACGCTCCGACTTATGGAAAAGTTCCGTTTTGAAATTGAAAAGACTCTCCGACTTATGGAAAAGTTCCATTTTAGAATTGAAATGACGCTCCGACTTATGGAAAAGTTCCATTTTAAAACTGAAATGATGCTCCGATTTTTTATGAAGAACGAGATTTTTTTGTGCTGAACAATAATTTTTTTTGACAACTACGAAATTTTTTACAAAAATATCGTGCCGATTCAGACATTTCCTGCGTGTATATATGCGGATAGGATGTTCATCCTTTTCCGCCGTGCATGTGCCCGGCGCAGGGCCGCCAGCGAAATCGGCAGGTAGCCAGGAACAAAGAAGATAATGACAAAGAATTTGGATCACGATAAATTCTTCAAGACGGCGCTGGGCAAACCCGAACGTGCCGCCCAGCTGCTCCGCCTTGCAGCAAAGCATAACGAGGGACTGCAGGATTTCCTTGCGGCAGTGAATCTTGATACCTTGCAGCCCATGCCCGGCGAGGCAACCCGCGAGGGACTCTCGGGTGCATCCGACCTTACGTTCCGTGTGAACTTGAGGGGCTCCGAACAGATGGCGAATCTTCACGTGGGCGTGCTTCTGGAGCACAAGTCCTACGAGGATCACGATGTTCTGCAGCAACTGATGAAGTATTATTTCGAGGTTATCCTGCAGAAGGCTGGGAACATTCCGACTGTTGCAATCATCGTTTACAACGGCAGTGACGACTGGAACCCGATTACGGACCCCAGCTACGCAACTCCCTACCCAGAATATCCTGCTTACTTTAACAAGGTGGGATACCCGTTCATCTGCGAGTTCATTGACGTGGGCGATGAAATCGATACGGTGGACTTTGCGAATGCGGACCCTCAGCTTGCTTTGGCTCTCGTTGCCATGCGTTACGCATTTGAACCTAGCGAACGCGAACGTTTCCTCGCTGCGCTGAAGGCCTTCAAGGCTTTGGGTCGCGAAGGTGCCCTTGACTTCCTCAAGGAGGTATATGTATATTTGCGCAAGGTAATTCCCGTAAAGGATAAGGAGCTGTTCATGGATACCGAAGAAGTCTTGCGCAATAAGGGCTACAAGTCTATTTCCGACGCCGACATCGAACTCGGTGAACAGAGGGGTATTGAAAAGACCAAACTTGAGGACGCCGAGGCGTTCCTCCGTGACGGAGACCCTGTCGATCGTGTTGCTCGAGTCCTTAAGCTCCCTCTCGAAACGGTGCAGGCCATCGCCGACAGGATTGCGAAACCGGCTTGAAACCGTCGCTAGCATTTGTTGAAATCCCCGGGGCGTATACCCTGGGGTTTCTTTATTGTCGCCTGCTGAGCGACAAAAAATGCACCTCGGGAAGTTACATTAGTGGAAATTTTAGAAACGAGGTGATTATGACAGCCCAGGTCCACGAAAAACTGATTCTCAACGGCAAAAGAACATCCATGGCGTTCTGCCCGCCGATTCCCGATTCACCCGAAATCCTTACAAGGCTCACCGATGAGGAGGTTCGCGAGAAAATGGCCGCCGGTAAAATCGACGGCATCATCTATTCCACGGCATGCTGGAGAGGCTATATCGGCACCTGGGAAATCAAGGACGACAAGTTCTACCTAAAGAAAATTGATGGGGCGGTTCGCCTTGCCAAAAAGGAACCTATTCAGGCCACCTGGTTTACGGGGGTGCTCAGGATTCCCCAGGGCAAGGAACTGCACTATGTGCACATGGGCTTCGGCTCCATCTACGAAAGGGATCTGCTGATTAAAATCCAGGAAGGCGTGGTGGTGGATCAGAAAGTCATCGACAACACCGATAAGGCCAAAAAGGCTGAAAACCAGAGCATCGAGGAACAGTTCCTTGAAAGCTTCAGGAACATGCCCGGCAACGAAAACCACTTTGACGGTGATGATATGTAACGAATTTTGTGTTGTGTCGGGAACCCCGGGGCGAGAGCTTCGGGGTTCTTTTTTGCACTTTTTTTACAAAAAACATGGGGTCGTTCCAGACATTTCCTGCGTGTTATAGAAGGCGGGTCACAAGCCTGCAAAAATTCTATAACCGATAGGAGGTGAAATGAACAAAATTCAGTTTAGGGCCATGGCCCTAGATTTGAAGGCCAATCCGCAGAAACTTGCGGAATACCGTAAGCAGTACAAGTATGTTTATCCGTTTAGTGACGGAATTTTCAAGATTCTTATGGCCAACGAGGCGAAACCTGAACGTACCATCAAGTTTTTGAATGCAATGCTTGATCTTTCCGGTCCAAACGCAATCAGGTCTTTTACCCTGGGAGTCCAGGAGCAGCCCGGAATTCTTGACCAGAAAACCGCAATTTTTGATATCTATGGCACCACGGAGGGTGGGGCCCCCGTTCTCATTGAAGTTCAGCAGAATTTCAATACTTTGTTTGTCGATCGTCTGGTTTATTACACTGCCCGCGTTATCAGTAATCAGGTGAAAAAGTCCCAGAGTTACGATTTGCCGCATATTTACGTGCTTTCGCTGCTGTGCGAAAACCAGTTCCCTCGGGAAAAGGATGCCTATCTGCACCATTGCCTGATCTTGCGGAACCGCATGTATCCTTTCAAGAAGATTGACGTGCTGCTTGTGGAAATGAATAAGTTCTTTGCCATCGATGACCGAACCCCGCCCGAAAAGCGCGAGACTAACGACAGGGCGGAAATGCTGCGCATGTTCCGCGACGTTTTGGAGGATAAGACCATTGACGAAGAAAAAGCAGCAAGGCTCCTTGACAGCGACTTCGTAAAAGATGTAAATTTTGAAGGGTTTACCGATGAACTTTTACTCTTGGAGGTTGATGGAATGACTGATTTGCTTTACGAAAAGCAGGGCTCCTACCTGCAGGGCAAGGAGGAAGGTAAGCTTGAGGATGCCGAGGCGCTCCTCCGTGACGGAGACCCTGTCGATCGTGTTGCTCGAGTCCTTAAGCTCCCTCTCGAAACGGTGCAGGCCATCGCCGACAGGATTGCGAAACCGGCTTGAAACCGTCGCTAGCATTTGTTGAAATCCCCGGGGCGTATACCCTGGGGTTTCTTTATTGTCGCCTGCTGAGCGACAAAAAATGCACCTCGGGAAGTTACATTAGTGGAAATTTTAGAAACGAGGTGATTATGACAGCCCAGGTCCACGAAAAACTGATTCTCAACGGCAAAAGAACATCCATGGCGTTCTGCCCGCCGATTCCCGATTCACCCGAAATCCTTACAAGGCTCACCGATGAGGAGGTTCGCGAGAAAATGGCCGCCGGTAAAATCGACGGCATCATCTATTCCACGGCATGCTGGAGAGGCTATATCGGCACCTGGGAAATCAAGGACGACAAGTTCTACCTAAAGAAAATTGATGGGGCGGTTCGCCTTGCCAAAAAGGAACCTATTCAGGCCACCTGGTTTACGGGGGTGCTCAGGATTCCCCAGGGCAAGGAACTGCACTATGTGCACATGGGCTTCGGCTCCATCTACGAAAGGGATCTGCTGATTAAAATCCAGGAAGGCGTGGTGGTGGATCAGAAAGTCATCGACAACACCGATAAGGCCAAAAAGGCTGAAAACCAGAGCATCGAGGAACAGTTCCTTGAAAGCTTCAGGAACATGCCCGGCAACGAAAACCACTTTGACGGTGATGATATGTAACGAATTTTGTGTTGTGTCGGGGAACCCCGGGGCGAGAGCTTCGGGGTTTCTTTTGTGTCGTTTATTGTAAAAATTAGATGGTTTCTGACACGGCACTTTGTGCAGAAAGAATTTTTACTCTAGAGCAATAAAGAAAAAGGCTGCCGCAGCCGGCATTCCGTACCAAACATATGTAAATGTTTTGCTGGAATATCGATGAAAATGGTTGCGAGTTCTTGTAGGCCCGCGAACTGCAAGGTGCGCTGGAATATAAGGATAGGGGAATTGGCCGACTACCAAAACCCATTATTCCATTTATTATGTCGAAGCCGTCAAATTTGTTGGATTTGGTTTTTTCCGTTTTAAGGGGAAGCAATGGGAAATCAATTGTTTATCGAATCTCGCTTATCAGAAGCAAAGAACCTTTGCTGCAAGATATGTGATAGCTTTGATGTTTTGAACAGTCTTGATGAAGATGGTGTAAAATGATTGATGAAGAAGATAATGCTAAAATTCTATCCGGCAAGCTGGTCGATCAGGTACTTGACCTGCTTGACCATGGCCTCGGCGGTTTTCTTGTAGTCTTTGTTCACCTTGGCCAGGTAGGCGTCGGTTTTGATCTTGAAGTTCTCGTTATGCTCGCCCTGGAGCACGGTGGGGTAGGCCCCGATCTTCAGGGATTCCGCAAACAGCTCCTTCAGCACCCTCAGCTTCTTCTTGGGCGGATAGGCCATCTGCATGTAGTAGGCCACGCTTATTTTCGCAAGGTGCTGCATCACGTAGCTCAGGTCGAGTTCGTTGGGAGCGACCACGTAGTTCCTTAGTGAAGATATAAGTGCCTGCATAATGGGTGCAAAGATAGCTAATGCGGGATCACCCGAGCCTTTTTTATTTTTGAGATTTCTCTTACCGGCTTTCCTGAATAGCAATTTCTCTTTTCCTATGTATTTTCTTTCCTAAAAAGAAGCATTCTATTTAGGTATTTTTCCAAAACTTCCATATAGTTTTCGTTAGATGAAATTTCTCTTAGTGTTACTTTTCCATTTTCATCTTTGTTAATCTCGTTGACGTCAACATTCCATATTGGATGTGCTAGAATTTCCTTTGCTATGGTAACATCGTATCTTTGAGTATAGAAACGAATTTTCGCATTTAGTTTTTCATCAAAGATTATTTCTAAATGTGGCAACCTAGGAGAGTTTGGATTTTGTTTTCCATGTTCTATGGGGTTTAAATAAAAATCGCATGATTTCTCGCTATAGCTCTGGCCAAATCCCATTCTTCTTTTTTTTATTGTATTATGGATGTCTTGCACAATTTTATGTGCCGGATGACGCCTTGCCAAGGTTTCTAGTTTTGGATAAACACTTTTCAGTTCCTTCCATCTACAACATTCTTTATATGAATCCCATCCATTATTTCTAAAAGCTGAAGGATGCGTTATAGGATAAAAGACTGTATTTGGATATTTTTGGTATTTAAAACATCCTAAATCCAGCAAGATATTATTCTCTATAATTCCATCAGGTTTTGGAAGATGATTTCTTAACCGTTTTCCCCATACGATAACAATATCTGGATTAATTTGGGGCAAAATGATTTCAAAAAGATCGTTCTTCTCCTCGGTACAATTCTTGTCTTGTGGTAATTTGAATTCGTCAAATCTTTTTCCAACAAATTTCGTGAAATAATTGTAAAAACACAAATTATCCCAAATATAGTCGGCCTTTTTAGGGATTTCGCCAGAAATCATAGATGCAACTTTTCTGTAGCAATTGCAGAATCTTGCAACGCCAATATCTTTTGCTCGTTCTGAAAAAGAAGCTACTTTTTTTTCGTTATGACATTGATATGAATTTAAAAAGACATCAATTGTGTTACTACAATCTATTGCTGCATTTTTTCCATAGTGAGATTCTCCTAAAGAAAGAACTTTTATTGGTACTTGGTTATAATTATCTCCAATATAGGGGAGAATATGTGGCTGGTTGTCACCAAAAAGATTTATTGCTCGATTGATAAATTTATTCCAATATTCAAGTTCCATCTTTAAACCTCAACAAACGATTCCTACAAAAAAAACTCTAGTTTGTAATTTAACATTATTTTATTGAAAAATCAGTTTTGCATGAAACCGTTTTTTTTCTACACGACTGAATTTGTCGCATAGCCGTTTTACTTTTGGTATCAAAGAAATCAAGGTAAATGAGGCTTGCGATGATAAAATCCCTCTTTAGCAAACATATAGAGGAATGGCGGTTGATGGAGTATTCCCTCAACGATGATACCCTCTGGTATTTCCTTTCTAATGAATCGGTGGAACCGGAGAGTAGAATGTCCTTGATTATGGATATTGTATCCCGGAAACCGTTGTGCTGCACCGACGACGAATTCTCTTTCAAATACTTTCAAAAGGAAATAGGGGAGGGATGCCATCCGGATTATCTGTGGAGAAAAATTCAGCATGTGTACCGAACCTTATGGAATTGGAGCCTGAATCCTGAGATATACCACAAGGTGGGCTACATGATTTGTGCCAACTATCCTCAGAGTGTTCTGCCTACGTTAACGCTGCTGTATCATGGCACGCGTGGCTTAGAACATGAGGCTTTGAACGAATTCTTGGATAAATTGATTGCCGAAAGTCAGAGTTCAAATTTTTCCGAATTCCTGGAACGGTATCGTCACCAGATAAATATTTCATTTTACCGCGCGCAAACCATGGGCATGGGGACTTTCCCTTTTGACAGGTACAAGACTATCTGGAGGGATGGCGGTATTTCTCCACCAGTTCTTGACCAAGTGAAAGAAGTTTCTCCTTGAGGTAGGCTGGTTCGACAACAGTGATGTAGTTCGGTGTGTGGAACAACAGCCACTGTACCAGTTGGGGAGTCACCTTCACGTTCATTGTAATCTGAAGGTGGCTCTTTTTTTCCTTAATCTTCAAGGATGGATGGAAGGGGCGCTCCTCGATGTAGGGGCGGTACTCCTTAGGGATGGTCAGGACCACTTTTTCCGCTCCCTGGCCATTGTCTAGCAAAGACAGGTCCCGAACTCTTGTGCGAACTGCGTTCAGGGAGACGCTATTTTCCACAAAAGTCTTTGGGCTGATTTCTACGGACTTGATTCGGTTCAGTTTTATGACGTAGACAGCCTCGGGATTCCCATGGCGTGCGCAGGCAACGTAGATTTCGTTCTGGAACAGAACTATCATCAAAGGGATCCTGTCGGATTCCTTTTCTTCGTCCCAGGTCGGGTTGTAGAGTGTGTGTATTTCGTGCCGGGTACGGATTGCCTTCAGAATGATATTCAGTTTCTGGTTGGCCGTTTCGTCAAGGTCGGGCTGCGTACCCATGAAAAGGACCTTGGAATTGATAGCGTCATAGACTTCCTTCAGCTTGTCCTTTTGCTCCATGGTTATACTTTGAAGGATTCTTTCGATAAGATCCTCGATGAGGGCGGCAGTACCGGGGTATATGTAGGTGATGCGCTTCAGGAAAACCAGCTGCTGCATGGTATCTTCGAAGTTGGGTAGTTCAAGGTTGTGCATGGCCTTGATGCCGGACTTGTAGACCTTATGGGGACCGTTTCCCTGGCATTCCACAAGATGCCCGGGTAAACTCAGGAGGCTGTTGATGTCTCGCTGGATGTTCCTTCGGTCCGCCTCGGGGTAGGAAAGCGCCTGCATAATTTGCGTCAGTGAAAAGCTCTGCTTTGGTTTGTTCAGCAGGTGGACAAGAATCTGGATTTGCCTTTCGCTCTTCGTGTATTCAGCCATGCGGGTATCTCTCGGTTGGTTTGCCTTGAATTCTATGCGACAATGGTTGTCGTATCGTTAATCTACGTTTTAATTGTTAAAATGGCACGTTGGGCCGCAACAAAAGGAAAATATTATGGGAACTTATGTAAGAGTTGTGGGTTTTGAAGATGATGGGGCCAAGATTGTGGAAAGAGCCCAGAGTGCGTTGGACGAGGCTGCTTTTCCCCAGCTGGATTTCATGGTTTTTGGCTGCAGCGAATATCGTGGGCATATTGCGGAGTGCTTCAAGTTGGATGATTTCTCGACGAGGGTGGACCACAAGTTGCTTTTGCTCGTCACTAGAGTGGAAGGCCCAGCAGTCGGCTCCATTATCCCTGTGTTCTACAAGTGCGCAAAGAATTCCGGTTGGGACATGGGGGTGATTATGCTTCGTTCCGAAAATCGCCCGGACAACGGTTTGCCCAAATGGACCGACTTGCCTAAAGGCCATTGCGACTTCTTTACGGTGTTGTCAATGGACGCAAGTGCTTCGCGCAAGTATTATGTCATTGCCAGCTTGGTTTACCTGCTGAAGGATCCAGGTGTATCCCGTACGTCCTACGAAGATTTCATGGAAATCTTTGGTGATGGGGAAGAGCTGAAGTTTGAACGCATGTTTGCGGCTAACTGGATTGACATGGCCAAGGATGAAATAGAGGCCTGTGTCTTGCAGGTGGAACATGACTCCGAATTCACCATGGACCGAATGCAACGGCTTATAAATGCTATTCCGGAGGGGATCAATTCCATTGTCGCCAACTTCAATGACATGGAGGAAGACGGCTGCCCCGCCATTGTTCACCTGTGGTATAAGGTGAATTTATGATGAATATTTAAACACAAGCCATATTTTTTTGGGGAATTTGTATATATTTAGTCTGTAAATAATAGGGAGATTGAATATGTTAATAGAAATTATGTCGGCAGAAGTTTATAACATGCATGCTTGTTTTGTTCCAGTAACTTTGAATTTAGATCATATAATATTTTTTTACCTTAGGAAAGCGAGATCTTCGGGCGGATTAAATCCAGATGCTTTTCCTGCGATTATATATCAAGATATTCAAGGCTCTGAATATAAGGAATTGTTTGAAAATGATGAACTAGCGTTCAATCGATATAGAGAAATACAGGACGCGTATGAATGCGCGAATCCAATTCTACTTATGGATGAATCCCATAAGAAGGAATCTTTCCGAACTTATTTAGAACTTTTTGGTGGTACGATATTTGATCAGCTCGGTGCTGTGATTGATGTTTACAATCAACGTCTTCTGAGTCAAGGAGACGAAGATTCAACTCCTGTAAATGTGCAACTAGAAAACTTTTTGGAAATCAGGCGAAAAGCAAAAGAAACCAAAGCGCTTTAGAATGAAGACCCCTTACAATAGGGGCCTTTTTTGTATGACAATGCTCACGGTGTTGTCATTTTTTTTACCCTTATGAAATTTTGGTTATATTTTTATTTGTAATAATTTGTTTGGAAAATGCCGTTTATGAAAACAAGTATTACAAGATTTCCTTTGCAGACGATATTGTTTGCCCTTCTTTGCTTTGCTGGAACCAGTGAAGCCGCCTACACCTGGAAGAAAACGAGTGAAAATATCTATGTGTGGGTGAATCAGGATTCTTTAGACTACGATTACTCCTGGAAGGGGAAAGCTATAGAAAAGGTAGCCCATGGTCCAGGAACCATGACTATTTCTAAAAATGGGAAAACATTGGCTAAACGTGAGGCTAATGCTTTTTATGGATCATTTTCCCCGAAATCCTATGGAGTGACTTCCAAAAACGACACGATTATCGGTAACCTGGATTCCTATAGAAAGGTTAATGGTTTTGCTGTTGTTGTTAAGGACTCTGGAAAAGTCTATATAGGTAGTTATTCCGATGGCTTGGCTAATGGAGCTGTAAGCATTGTGGAAAACGGGACTGTGGTTTACCGCGGGAACGTTGTCAATAATTTGCGTGATGGCTGGGGCGATGAATGTGATGCCAAGGGTGTATGTAAGAATACTTTGTGGAAGAATAACCAGCGCGTTTCTCGTAAGGATTCTTTGGAAACGGTGAATGGCAAATATGTCGGGGAAGTTACGTTTAAAGGAAACCGTCCAATTGCCAATGGAAAAGGCCGGTTGATAACCGATAGATATTCCCTTGAAGGAAATTGGACGAACGATACTATTACAGGCTATGCTGAATATATTAGTGATAGTTCTCAGTATAGCGGAGACTTTAAAGCCGGCCGTTTTTATGGTTATGGTGAGCTTACCACCGATACTTTGATGTATCATGGCATGTTTGTAGATGGAAAACCCTCTGGTTATGGTGAATTGTATACCAATACGGACTACTATGCAGGTGAATGGAAAAATGGTACCCAGAATGGTCATGGTAGGGTGAAAACTGATCGGTATGTTTATGAGGGCTCGTGGGAAGAAGGTTTGATTCATGGGAATGGAACAATAAGATATTCCAATGGAGATTTATATACTGGTACATTTTTGGCTGGGCAGCGCTATGGTCTGGGCCATTACGAGTTTGAAAATGGAAATGTGTATGAGGGTGAGTTTGTTGAAAATCTTCCCAACGGTTTAGGTCATTACTCTTATAAGGATGGCAGTTATTATGATGGCGAATTCACCAACGGAAAATTTGACGGTGATGGAACCTTGGTTCTTGTGTTAGACAATGATACCGTGTCAATTACAGCCAATTGGTCTAGTAATGAAAATAAATTGCCTTCTTATGCGAGTATCCTCTTTTCCAACGGTGATGTTTACGATGGTCCGCTAGTCAATGGTGCTCCGACAGATGAAGGTGTGTGGTCTACACAAAAACAGCGTGAAACAAAGGATTTTGCTCATACTGTAAATGATTTCTATAAGGCTCATAAGGCTCAATGGGAGAAATTTGTTGATTACTCTAGTATTGTCTTAGGTGTAGCATCGGTTTTCGTCCCTGAAGTTGCGCCCCTATATTTTGCTGTAAACGGCATTAATCTTGCTGTTGTTGCGTTTTCCGGTTCAGTGGATTTATATGATTCCGTACAGGCAGGAGGTTCTGTTGGGTCTGCAGTGGGTGATTTAGCTTTAAATATTGGTGCTAATTCTATTTCAATTGTTGCTCCGAAACTGTTATCGTCTTCTTTTGCAAAAGGGATTGTATCCTCTTTGAGTAAAACTGCAGTAAAGAAAGCCCCTGCTCTTGTTAATATTGCGAAAAATGGGAAAAAGGTTTTTGCAAAAACGATCCAGGTTGTTAAAGATGAAGCCGGCAATTTGGCCAAGAAACTTGTTCCGGCAAAGGCAAGGCAATTTGCGTACAAGCTTGTTTCAAAAGCTTCGGATCAGTATTTGAAAAAGAAGGAATATAAAGTTTGCCGTAATAAGGATAAGCTAAGCTTGGGACTAGCAGGTGATGGTGGCATTTTGAGAAAAAATATGTGCCAGTGTATGGATTGCCGTTTGGATGAGGCTGAAGGAGATTTTCTTGGAAAGCGTAGGGCGCAAGCACACCACGTGGTGCCCAAGGGTGGAAAAAATTCGGCAAGATTTAATGAAATTCTAGGGAACTGCGGGATTGATATTAATGATCCTCGTAATGGAATTTTGCTCCCTATTGATCCGTCTAGCATTTTTAAAGGAAGTATTCATAGCAATCATAAGGCAAACTATGAAACTTATGTCTTGGAACGTCTTGAAACTGTATACAGAAAGAAGAAAGGCGGTAAGTGTCCGGTGGATGCTATTGAGAAAGTTCTAGACGACATAAAGGATGAACTTTATGCAGGTACGCTTTCTTTGAATAGTAAAAAGCCTTTTTCGATTTTTTCTCCTTTGATAGGTAAGTGATGAACGCTGTAAATATTTGGATGATTGCTTCGAAACAGGAAGGATTTCTTTTTCCGAAGCTAGACGACAAGGTGGAATCTTGGTTATTCGATAACTGGGGTAGCCCTTTGGCTGAGCAGTGGTCTTGCGCAAATCTTAAGTTTTTAAGTGACGATGGCAGAGAAATTCCTGATTTCTATTTCATCGGAGGTTTCATCCCTGTGGTGTCTGAATCTGCATTATCTGCAATCGATTTGGACCATGCCGATGTGGAACTTTTACCTGCACAGGATGATTGCGGAAAAAAATTCTATATCCTAAATCCACTCTCTTGTGAGGATTCTGCCTTGAATTTGAAAAAATCCAAAGTTCAGTACACAAGCGACGGAACAATTTCTTGGATTAGCGATTTTGTATTCAGCTATTGTCCACAAAAGCGAATGTTTAGGCTTTCTGAAATGCCTACCAAAATGTTTGTAGATGACAAGTTTGTCCAATTAATCAGGGAGAAGAATATGACTGGTATCGATTTTATACCATGCAAAGTTACGGGCCCATCCCTGTTTGAAAGGCTTTTTCATCTAAGCTGCTTGTTGTTTGTGCCTTTTGTTGCAATTGCACTTTCTGGCTGTACAAGCAAGCCTCCAGTTATTCCTGAAAACGTAGCCCCAATAGAAAGTGTCGAACCTGTAGATGGTAAAGTCGGTATTCAGGGAGTTGAGCGTGCCGAAGATTTTAATTATAGATCTGAGAACAGCGCTATGCAGGAGCCGATGGCTGATGAAAACGCTCAGATTGGAGAGGCCTTGAAAAAAGCCTACTCAAAACAGGATTCATTAAAACAGTGAGAACTTGCCTTCGTACCACTTGACTCTGTAGCCCAGGTAGAATGAGGCGTACTGATCCTGCACAAAGGCGGGCTTGGTGGTGAGGGGGCCGAGGGCGCCGAAGTAGATGGTCTGCTTTTTCCAGATGTTGATGCCGATTTCAAAGCCTGGGACAACCCTGTTTCCCTCAACTTTACCCTTATACAGGTAGCCGGAAGTGACTTCGCTGTACAGGCCCAGGGAGACGATGGGGCGGAAGTAGACTCCGATGATGCTGTTTTTGATGCCGACGGCGGCGGAAAGGTCCAGGCGGAGCAAGGTCATGGAGATGTCGTCGTCGTAAGAGTCGGTGTAGTAGTTGAAGGCGTACACCATGAGGGAGGGGGCGACACCTGCCCAAAAGAAACTAGTGACGTTGGAGGTGACTGCGAGGCCTGCGCCAAAGGCGGGGCTGAGGCTTCCGTAATCGAGGGCGAAGCCGTCCTTGGTTTTGTAAGTGAAGTTGTTCTGCAGAACACCGAGCTGGGTGAAGGGGATGATTTTGTAGTCCTTGAGGAAGTACTCATCCTTCAGGTACGAATCGCTGGAATAGGTATGGCGGGCACTCTCTTCGTAGGGGTTGTAGTTGCCTTCGGCGTGGGCGCTTGCCGCGACCAGTGCCAGTGCTGCGATTACGATACTGAAATGCTTGGACATGTTCCAAAATCCTCCGTGCAACCAAAGATATAAAACCTTCGTGGGGCTTTTTTAGTTATCTTTGGGATATGGACGAGAATTTGAAAGAAAACAACGCTGCAGCTCCTGCCGCAGAGAACAATGCACAGCCGGCAAACAAGCCTTCTTCCGACCGTGTCAAGAGAATGCGCGGCTGGCTCGGCATTAACAGCTCCTCCCATTCCGGTGGATTCTCCAGGGACGGCGAAGCCCCCGTGTACGGCGACGCCCCCAACGGCTGGAACCGCTAACGCACATAGATTTTAAAACAGAAGGACCCCGGCTTTCGCCGAGGCCCTTTTTTGTGGGAAAAATCACAAAAAGAGAATTTCTTTGATGATAAGGTAAAATTTTAGTATACATTGATTGGGAAATAAGAGGGAGTTTTATGGCGGCTTGTGCAGCGCAGATTTCGGGTACAAAGGATTCTCTTTTCGCTCAGTACGAAAAGGTTATTATCAATAGCATCATTACATCGTTTGGCCTGGATATGTTCATCAAGGACCGTCATGGTGGCGATGTGGATACTATCCATAATGTTCGACAAATCGGTAAAGATCCGAACATGGGATACAAAAGCGCCAAGAACGCTAAGAATTGGAGCGCTAACCCTGAATACTCCCAGGATATTCATAATGAAATTCATAGGAACGGCCAGAATTTCCGATCCATGAAGCATGAGGCCAGAGAGGCTTTCCAGGCAACTGGTAAAACCATCCGAGATGAGTACACTGGCGGTGATATTGGTTTTTATGGTCATACAAAAGCGATTTCTCCAGATAAGAAAGCTGAACTGGACCATATTATTTCTTCCAAGGAAATTCATAATGACCGAGGTAGGGTATTGGCTGGCTTGGATGCCACGGAACTTGCTGACGACAAGTCTAATCTCGCCTTTACCAATAAGAGCTTGAACGCATCTCTTGGTGACAAGAAAAAATCCGACTATGTAAATGAACATCCGGAACTTAGTGAAAAGACTAAGTCCGAAATGTTGAAAAAAGACAAGGATGCTCGTGCTGAGTATGAAAAAAAGCTAAATGAGGCTTACTATTCCAGTGCTTCATTCAAGAAAGATCTTATGGTTGCTGCGGGAACGGCAGGCATCAAGATGGGTACACGTCAGATGCTGGGCTTTGTGTTCTCCGAAATGTGGTTTGCAGTAAAGGAAGAACTGGATCGTTTTAATTCGATTATGAATGCCGACATGGGGGAAGTTTTCCGTGCCATTGGAAATGGTGTCAAGAAGGGTCTTGAAAATTGCAAGAAGAATTACAAGGCTCTCTTGGACTCCTTCAAGGACGGTGCTATTGCAGGTTTCTTGTCTAGCGTTACAACGACCTTGTGCAATATCTTTTTTACTACAGCTAAAAATGTAGTGAGAATCATTAGACAGACTTGGGTTTCCATTGTGGAAGCTGTAAAGATTCTGTTCATCAATCCGGACCATCTCCTGTTTGGCGATAGAATGCTGGCTGCATCCAAGGTGATTGCCACGGGAGCCAGTGTTGTCGTGGGTTCCCTGGTGAGTGAGGCTATTTCAAAAACAGCTATTGGTGCTTTCCCTGTGGTGGGAGAAATTGTCCAGGCATTCTGTGGAGCATTTGTTTCTGGCATCATGAGCTGCACGTTGCTTTATGTGTTGGACAATAGCACTTTGGTCAAGAAAATTGTCGCTGTCTTGAACACGTTCAAAACGAGTCTTACGGCATATTCCGAAAGACTGGATGATATGCTTGCAATTTTGGAAGAGTATGCAGCAAAGGTCATGGATCTAGACGTTGAAAAGTTCAAACAGGAAACCGAAGTGTTCAATGGGTTTGCCAACCAGATCTCGGATGCCGCAGACGATGCTGCTCTCAATAAGGTCTTGAAGGATATGTTCAAAAAAATGGGTTGGAAGCCGGTCTATGATCAATACGAAAGCTTTGACGCCTATATGAAGGATAAGAATGCACCTCCGCTGGAGTTCTGCTAATGTTCCCGTGTACCCAATGTGGCAAATGTTGCAGGAATTTAAATCGATCCCCCATTTATGCCGACTTGCATAACGGGGATGGAGTGTGTAAGTATCTGAAGGGTAACTTGTGCTCCATATACAGGGATCGCCCAATCATATGCCGTGTAGATGATGCGTATGAAGCGTTCTTCAAGGATCACATGACTCTAGAAGAATACTATGAACTGAACAAAAAAGCTTGTGAACAATTGAATAAATAAAAAAGGAGAAAATTATGCCTATTCCGTTTATTGTGGGTGCCGCTGCTGCCCTCGCTGCCGCTGCTGGTGTTGGTGCCGGAGTCAAAGGTGCTGTTAAGATGAAGGATGCCAATGATACCATCAAGAGCGCGCAAAGTCGAAATGAACGAAACGTTGCAAAGTACAATAACGCTGAAAAGAATATGAAGGAATCGATGGATGGTCTTGGCAAGTTGGAACTTGAAGTCATGAAAAGCTTTAAGGATTTTGCTGACTTGTATGCACAAATCAAGAACAGACCGAAATTTAAAGACATTGATATAGGTAATGTGAAATTTTCCTTTAATCCGGAAGCGATGAAGGATGCATCTGTTGGTGCCTCTGTTTTGTTGGGTGGTCTTGGTGGCGCTGCTGCAGGTACTGCCGGCGGAATTGCTGCTGGTGGTGCGGTAACGGCTGCGGTGGCGGCTTTTGGTACAACGTCTGCAGGAACCTTGATTGGATCCCTTTCCGGTGCCGCGGCAACTAATGCCACATTGGCTTTCCTTGGTGGTGGAAGCCTTGCTGCTGGTGGCGGCGGCATGGCTCTTGGTTCCGCTGTTCTGGGTGGAGCAACTTTAGGCGTGGGACTTCTTGCAGCCGGAATTATCTTCAATATTACGGGGTCTAAGCTTGAAGAAAAGGCGGACGAAATTGAGCGCAAGGTAGATAAGGCTGAAAAGCAAATCAACAAGCTGTGCGCCCATTTTGAAAAACTCAGTGCTGTTGCCGGAAGATATACCCGTTCTATCCAATGTGTATTTGAAAAGTACACAAGCTACTTGTGTAGAATTGAAAACATTGTTGAAGGGCAGGAACGTTCTGACTGGAATGAATTTACGGATGATGAAAAACTTGCGGTACAAAATCTTGTTCGTCTTGCAACCGTTCTGTATAACATGTGTAAGGTTAAACTGGTGAACAAGTCCGAAAAGGAGGGCGAACCGGGTTCAGTCAATACTTCTGAATGTGAAACAGAGATGAGCCATGCTGATAGCTTATTGAATGAGATGTAACATCCGTTGAACAATTTAAAGAAGGACCCCGGCTTTCGCCGAGGCCCTTTTTTGATTGAGAGGTTAGCTCAATGAGGATCTTTTGTTACCACCAGTCTTCGTCATCGTCGTCTACGGGGGTGGATGACGGGGGAGGGGCAACGGAAACTTTGGCGGGCTCTGCGGCCTGGGCGGCTTCTGCTTTCTTGCGGGCGGCCCTGCGTTTTTTGGCGGCTTGTGCTGCGGCCTTTGCCCTGGCCTTGGCGGCCTGCTTTTGCAGAAGGGCTTCGTTCTCGGCCATGTTCACCGGGTCGATCACGGCGTTGATGGGGGCGGAGACTTGTGCCGGGGTTTCTGCGACGGGTGCGGTGTTTAGTTTAGTGGCGATGGCCGCGATGCAGAACATTATGAAAAATGTGGCGCAGGCGTAGAATATAAAGCTTTGACGGTGCTTGACCTGGTTTGCCTTGCGGTTCTTTTTAGGAGTGAATACGTTCATGAATTCCAGCGCCACGTCCAGGAGCAGGCTCTGGTGATTTGCGTTCATTTCGCGGCAGCGTTTGTTCCAAACGAAACTGTCCAGGAAAAGGGAGGCGGAAACAGCCATGGGAATGATGAGCGTCGCGTTGGAGTACTTGAAGAACATGGTGCAGAAAATGACTGCCATGGCGATCTTGATGCAGTTCAGGAAACAGACGCAGTTCCTGTAGAAATCGGGCATGGAGGTTGCCTTGGCCTGTGCAGACAATGTTTCGGATTCCCTGCGGATGCCCCATTCCATGGTGATGAGGGTGACGCTCAGAAAACCTAGGGCTGCGATGACCAACAGGGCCACCATGTAAAGGATTTCCATGGAGAAACAGTAGCCAACGTTGTTCACGTTGCAGATGGCTTCTGTTTTCTGGAACAGCATTTTGCCAGTGGTATCGACGGTGTGTACCAGCACGTAGCCGAATACGATGAAGATGCCAAAGAGTATGGCAAACAGTTTTAACAAAAGGGTGGAACCCTTTTCCTCCTTAATAAACACTCCGCAATCCTCCTAAAGAAAGCGGCCTAAGTATAGGTTATTTTCGGGGATATGGGGGCCCAAATGTAAGATGTAATAAAAAAAACGGAAAACTCGTATGACGATGTATTACGTTGTCTAGAAGAACATCTTCACGCCGATGCCGATGAGGATGATGCCGGCGACAATTTCGGGGATTTTTGTCTTGAACTGCTTGGCGGCGCGGCGGCCGATTTCGTAACCCAGCACACCCATCACGAAGCTTGCGATGGCGATGGCGGAGGTGGCGGTAATCATGTCGGCGTTGATGAATGCGAAGGAGATTCCCACTGCAAAGGCGTCGATGCTTGTGGCCACGGACATGAGCAGGATGTTTGCGATAGTCAGGTTCTTGGCGCTGGTTTCGGCGGCTTCATCGTCGCCTCCACGGACTGCGCCCCAGATCATGCGGCCGCCCAGAATGCACAGGATGGCACAGGCGATGGGGGTGCCTATGGAATTGAACCATTTTTCCGCAAAGTTGCCCAGGAAGTAGCCCAGAAGGGTCATGCCACCCTGGAAAACACCGAAGCTTACGGCCTGGATCATGGCGCGGCTATATTTGATGCCGGACTTGCTTAAACCTGTGGCGATGGAGACTGCGAAACAGTCCATGGCTTCTACAATTGCGATAACGATGATTTCAATGATTCCCATGGGCATGAATATAGAAAAAAGAGGTATATTTCTTTTTACGATGGGAGCTCGTTTTAAGTTTATCATAGGTGTGTTCGTGCTGGTGTCGGGGCTTTTCGCCCTGGATTTTGCCTTGCCCGAAGTTACCCCGGAACTGAAGAGCAATGCCCAGGAATTTTTTGCCTACGAATGTAAGGCTTGCCACCGTTGGGCACGCAAGTTTGCGGCCCCGCCCATGAAGGATAATGTGGCACAGTATGCGGAACATCCCGAAGAAATGGTGCAGTACCTGATGAAGCCTACGCCGAAGCATCCGGACCAGTGGCCCGCCATGGATATTACGCCTCTTTCGGAGACCCAGGCCAAGATGATGACGGCCTGGCTGCTGTATATTCTCAAGAATCCCGATGACCCTGGGAGGCCTAAGTGAAGGTTCTCGTAGCGGTTCTTTGCCTGTTCTGTGCTTTCTTGACTGCGGATTTTATCTGGAGCCAGGGGGAGACTTCTGTGCAAGTCGCTGAAGCTGGAACGCGCGTCGGTATGGAAAGTCGCGGATTAGAAAGTCGCGGATTAGAAAGTCGCGGAGTGCCGTTTGATCACGCCCTTCACGGGGATTCCATTGGTTTGGATTGTGCCGCCTGCCATACGGGGGCGAAGAGTGGTGCAAGGGCCTTTATGCCTGCCAAGAGCGACTGCATGGATTGCCATCGTTTGCCTTTGACCGAAAATCCGGGAATTGAGAAATTGGATTCAGCCTTGGCCGATGCTCCTGAACATCCCTGGAAGGCAGTATCCCAGTTGCCGGACCATGTGGTGTTCCATCATGGGGTTCACGCTGCGGCTGGGGTGACCTGCGCCGACTGCCACGGAGGCAATAAGGGTGTGGGTGGAAGTTTGAAGATTGATATGAAGACTTGCCTGCAGTGCCATAAGGGCGAAACTTTCAAGGAACGTAACTTTAAGCCCGCGGCTACTTACTGCGCCGCTTGCCATAGGTAGGGGAGTATGGATCGTCGAGATTTTATAAAGTCCTGTTCCCTGATGGCTCTGGTGGGCTTGTTGCAAGGTTGCAAGAAGGGTGTTCTTGGTGACGGTGCCAATGGTGCCGGCGGGGAACGTTTGTCGACCTTCATGAAGCGTTGTGAAGACGAGGTGCGTTTGGCGGTGTCTCAAGCCAAGGGTCGCATGGACCTGGTGAAGATTCCGACGCCGAAAGAAATGAAGGGTTCCGCAGGCTTTGCTGCGGGGACTATCGTAGGTTCTGCGGTTGGAGCTGTTCGCGGGTCTAGCTTGAATCGTTTTGGCATGGCTATCGATTTGGACTTGTGCAACGGATGCGGCAAGTGCATTCTGGCTTGCAATACGGAAAACAACGTGGCCCTGGTGACCGATGAAGAGGCTGCCCGAGGCCGCTTTATGCACTGGATCGAGATGCGCGGTGGTGCGCCATTCATGTGCGCACATTGTGGTGACGCGCCCTGCGAAAAGGTTTGCCCCACGGGAGCGGCCAATCATACGCCTGATGGCATAAGCGCCATGATGTACAAGCGTTGTACCGGGTCTCGTTTCTGCGGGGCCAATTGCCCGGCGAAGGCCCGCAAATTTAATTTCAACGATGCGCAGGAATTGGGACTGGTGCGTAAGCTGAATTACGACGTTCCTTTGCGCGAGAAAGGCGTTATGGAGAAGTGCAGCCTGTGTCTGCACCGTCTGCAGAACGACCGCATGCGTTTCAAGACAGAGGCTGCCATTGCGGGTAGCAGTGCGGAATGGCGCGGCCGTGGCGTAAAGACGGCCTGTGCCGAGGCCTGCCCCCGTAACGCCATTGTGTTCGGGAACTGGCTCGACAAGGAGTCGCCCCTGGTGAAGGCCGCGCAAGGCAGGCAACTGTATGCGCCTCGTGAACTTGCGGACCATGATCCTGCCGTTGTATTCATGATGGGGAAGCGCTGATGTTCAATTTGCTAAGGAACATCGGTGTGCTTTTGCTGCTGCCGGGGCTTGTGGCTCTGGGCTACTCGGTGTACCAAGGCCCGGCTGCCTGGGCGGTAGACTCCGGAACCTTCTGGGGAACGCCTATCAGTCTCTTTGTCTTCTGGATCGGTCTTGCCCATGCGGGAACTTTGCTTTCGGCAATCTTCCTTGCTCTGGATATCAAGATGGACAAGCGAACCGCCATGATGGCTGAACTTTCCACGTTGTGCAGCTTGGCCATTGCGGTCATATATCCGCTGATGCACTTGGGTGTGTTGGACCGCTTCTATATGGTGCTGCCTCTTGCCGACGCCCGCGCCAACTTTGCCAACGTCAGGTCCCCTCTGGTGTGGGACTTCTGCTGCATTGGTGTGTACGGCATCCTTTCGCTGTTGTTCTTCGGGACCCATCTGGGAGCCAAGGCTTTTAACGGTCTTAAGAAAATCCGCAAGCCCTTGGCCTGGCTGCTGTTCCCGCTGGTGCTGTGGGTGCATACGGTGGTGAGCCTGGACTTTGCCGCCTCCTTCGTGCCGGAATGGGCGGGCGCGTTCTTCCCGGTCTACTTTATCGTTGGCGCTGTCTACTCCGGTATTGCGCTGGTGTGCTTCATCCTTTGGTTCGAAGGTTACCGCATGCGCCTGCTGGAAAAGCTCCTGATGATCAGCTCCTGGATCCTCTGCGCCATCTGGCTTTGGAACTTTGCGACCCAGCGAACCTTCTGCGCTTCCGCCTTTATTTTCGCAGGCCTTCTCCCGCAGCTCTACTGGGTTGAAAGTATCCGTGAAACCCGTGTGGGCCGTTTCTGCATTTTCTCCTCGGTCCTTCTGGGACTTTTCCTGGAACGTTTGTTCCTGGTTTCTCCAAGTCTTGGAACCAGTGCCGGTGCTGAATTCGGCTGGGTGGACCTGGGCTTGGTTGCCTTTGGATCTGGCGCTTTTATTCTTGCCTTTACTTCAATCCGTGGCGGACTTGGTGCAGCCATGGAAGGGGAGAACACCTTCTTTGGTGAAGTGGACGGCAGCGACATGACAGCCGATTCCGACCCGTCCAATGAAGACTATGTGGAACCTTGGGCTTCCCACGAAACGAGAACTTTGCGTTTCCCCTTGTTTGTGGGTTTCTCTGTTGCCACGTTGTTCTGCGTTTGGTGTTCCGCTCAATTGACCTTTGATGATATTGGACTTTCCCTGGCGAACATTGTGCCTCTGGTTTATCCCATTGCCGCCTTGGTGGCCGCATTCATTGTCTGCGGAAAGGCCTACATCCAGGAGGTACGCCCCAACTTGGGAAGTGTTGAAATTAAGCACCGCAAGTTGTTGCATGTGGTGGCTGTTGCCTTGATTCTTGCTTTCGGTGGCTTGCTTGGTGCGTTCTACGCCGGCGGAAAATCTACGCCCAGTCAGCAGGACGTTTCGGCTCAGCCCTATAACTTTGAAAAGGCGGACCTCCCGGAAATTTCTGTTCCGCAAGCCGCCCTCATCTGGAATTCCCGCTGCGCCACTTGCCATGGAACCGATGGTAAGTTCAACGAGAAGTTTGTTCGCGAATATTATCCGGTGCCCCAGAAACTGGACTCTGCCAGAATCGATTCCATCGGTGTAGATTCCCTGGTGAACGTCATTCTTAACGGGCGAGTCAATATGAACGCCTATGGAAATCGCTTGTCTAACGCAGAAGCCCGCGGCCTAGTCCGTTACATGCAGCAGCTGGCAAAGGAGGCAAAATGACTCCCTTTGTGAACGCCCTCGCTTGTTTGCTTTGTCTTGCTTCCGCCATGTTCCTTTGGCGTTACAAGTCGTCGTTCTACCGCAACAGTTTGCTGCTGGTGCTCTTCATGATTGTCTTCGGGGTGTTCACCTTCTTTGGTGGCGAAATGTTCGAGGCGGGCAGTATGCCTGTGCTGGAACATTATCCCTTCAAGATGCTCGCGTTGAGCCTTTGCTTTTCAACCACGTCCCTTTCGGTGCGTCGCCGCCGTTACATGGTTCTTGCCCAGGTGTTCTGGCTGTGGATTGAACTCTTTGGCGGAATATCCTTGTTCTATCGAGGTTTCGATATTTCCTGGACCCGCATTGTTGCCATCGCAGGCATTGCCTTCTTCAGCTCGCTGTTGTCCAAGATTTCCAAGGAAATGGAATTCTGCCTGATGGTGTTCTGGATCGCCGTCTGGATCTTCTTCTAAGGATTTTATCCCTTTCGTTCCGCCTTGGAGACGGTGATTTCCTTCAGGAATTTTTCTGTGAGCTTGGAAAGGTCTGTGGCCTTGGTGCGCTTGACCTGCAGGACTTTCTTGTTCTGGAACCACTTGCTCAAAACGGATGGGTGGTGGAGAGTCAAGGAAATCAGGTAGGTGGGCGGGAGGCACATGTAGAAAATGTCCCAGATGGACTTTTCCACCTTTTTAAGCTTGTAGTTGAATGTAGGCTCCTGTGCATCGGGCTTGTTGGCGGATTCGTGTTCTGCCACCAGGTAGGGAACGCTGAACATCTTGCCGCCTGCGTGGAACATACGGGCCGCGTAGTCTGCAAGCTGGAGTTCCAAGGGAAGTTCTGTATCGAACAGGCCGGTGCGCTGGATGATTCTGCGGGAGAACACGGCGATCAACGGGTTGGGCGCTGCCACAAAACGCATCTTGGAATTTTCGGAAATTTGCCAGTAGCCGTTGTTTCCGTCGAAAAGGTAACCACCTTCGAACTTATTGCCAATCTTGACGCGGGGAGCGAAAGCATCTGCCATGGGGAAACCTTCGGTCACCTGTGCAAGTTCGTTCAGAAAGTCACGATCCACCTTGATGGATCGGTGTGCGAAAACAATCCATTCCGCTTCAAGTTCGTCCAGTTTCGAATTCAGGTTCTTGGTATGGAACCAGCCCAAGGCAGGGTCTTCGAAAAGGGGAGTCCAGCTGTCGAAATCGGGAGTGTCGTCAAAGACGAAAACGTCGAACTGTCGCATTTGAAATTGCCGAGGGGCTAGAAATTAACTCTGAGGCCCAGGCGATGTTCAAAACCGAGGCCTTGTGCCAGGTAGGAAATGCCGTAGTCCAGGGAGAACATGTCAGAGTTGTAGCCGAGACCTGCGCTAAGCATGTGGGCGCGGTTGGTTTCGTTGGGGCGCTTCTTGGAAGCCATCAGCTCCAGGGCGTCGCGGTAAAGGTCCAGCCATGTTCTGCTGAAGCCGACGCGTGCTGCGAAGAAATCACCCAGGAAGTATTCGCCACCAAGACTCAGGAAAGCTTCCTGGTAACGGGGGAAATCGCTATTTGCAAACAAGGTCAGGCGGCGGATGGAACCGGGCTTGAAGTATGCAGAAATAGAGAATGTCTGGGACATGGGGTAATAGTCGTCGTCGAGATCGTCGGTATAGTCGCGCCAAAGACTACCGAAGTCTCGGGCTGCCAGGGCAAGTCCAACTTGCTTGGTACTGGACTGCCAGGAAATACCCCAGTCAAATGCGCCGCCAAAAGCAGTCTGGTCGCCCTTTTCCTCGGCAAGCTTGTCGGATGCGAACTTGATGGTTGCACCGAACTGGAAATGCTTCATGGGGAAGGACACCGACATGGTGGCGAGCTGGCTAAAGGGCTGGTATTCAACGCCTGTAGCGTTGTTGTTTTCGTCGTAACCGTCGATGGTGCCGTAGTCGATCCAGTTGTAAGTGACCTGGAGGATGTACTTGTCGATGTGGGTGGTATAGTCGATGCTACCCTGGTTAGAGGCGAAATCACCAGTCTGCCAATGAATAGATGCTACGCGGTCCTTTCCTTCGGGCAGGCGGACTGCTGCCGGGTTCAATTGAACGATGGTCGGGTCGGTAGACGGAAGCGCGCCGGCAGACTTTTCAAGAGCTGCGTTACGGGGGCTATCAAAGGTGTTGATGAAGGAAAACACTTCCTGACCGGCGTCGCCCTGGGTAAAATAGGCGTGGCTTGCCACGGGGAGTGCGAGCCATGCGAGGGCGAGGGGCATAAAGCGTTTCAAAATCATGACCTAAATCTAAAAAATAATGTTTTGATAAATGTAATTTTTACGTTTATTTTTGTTCAAATTGGGCTAAAAAGCCCGCCGTTGCCTTTACAAACAGCGGAACCTTTAATATATTTGGACTCACTCGGGCTATTAGCTCAGTTGGTAGAGCAACGCCCTTTTAAGGCGTGGGTCGAAGGTTCGAGTCCTTCATAGCTCAGGAAAGGCCGGTTCCGAGTAATCGGAATCGGTCTTTTCTTTTTCTTAAGTCCGAGTAAAAAATCGGGGTGTAGCTCAGCCTGGTAGAGCGTCTGCTTTGGGAGCAGAATGTCGTCAGTTCGAATCTGGCTACCCCGATACGAGAAAGGCACCCCTTGTGGGTGCCTTTTCTCGTATCTTAGGGTAGCCAGATAGCGCCGACTATGTCGGCGCCCGTAGGGTTCGAGGAGCTCGTCGAAGACGAGTAGCGACGAGAACAATCTGGCTACCCCGAGCACGAAAGTGCGATAGAGGGTTGCCCGTAGGGCAAGCCGGGGAGTTGAGCGAAGCGAAACCGGAGCCGGCGCAGCAATCTGGCTATAATCCCGATACATCTTATTTGCTTCTAGCCAGAGAGGCTGAGAGCTCGTCGAAGACGAGTAGCGACGAGAACAATCTGGCTACCCCGATACGAGAAAGGCACCCCTTGTGGGGCTCGCTGGCTCGTCGTTTCTGAAATGGCTTTTTTTCAAAAATGTGTCACCAAACATTGCAAATATGAACATTAGTGACAAAATTTTTGAATAAATTAATGGAATTTAGCCTTCAAAGCGTTGGCCATCGGGTGTTTTCTTGAATTCTATTAATAAAACCATCTAAAAATGAATGACTTTTGCTTATTATCCTACAAACAAACTAAAAATTATGCCACTAAATGAGAAAGTATATGAATATAGTGACAAAAAAACAAATTTTACCTGTTTCTACGTTCTTCGGTATCCTCTTTATATATTTTTACTTAGTATTGAATCGCCTTGTGGGCTGATATAATCCCCCCTTGGTGAAAGGAATCGAAAAGATGCATTCTTTAATTAGCAAGATTTTTGCCGGTCTTACCGCATTTCTGTGGGCCGACAAGAAAAGACTTTTCTTGGGCTTGTTTGCCAGTTTTTGGGCAATCCAGCAGACTGCCTGCACCTATGGCTGCAGCGGCCAATGCCCCGAAGAAACGTGCGACCCTGCGCTTAGATGCAGTCCCGTGTACGATAGTTCAAATTCAGGTAGCGAACCCACGTCCTATATGTGCAAAAATGGCGAAACGGTTTCTGTTGAAGAAGGTAAGCGCCGCAACAAAGAATGCATCGACAGTGTTTACGAGTTTGAACAGTATTAACTTGTACGAGAGCTCCCGTATGGGGGCTTTTTTCATATATTGTGGCTGAGGTAATTATGAATTATTCAGAAGTTCTTGAAAACGCAAAGAAGAACATTGGCCCCAACTGCAAGGTTTGCCCCGTCTGTAACGGCCTTGCCTGTGGCAATACTATGCCGGGCCCCGGTTCCAAGGCTCCGGGCAACGGTGCCAATGATAACTACAAGGCTTGGCGAAACATCAAGCTGAATGTGGATACTTTCGTTCCCAACACTCCCATTGATACCAGCACCGATCTGCTGGGCCTCAAGTTGAGTTTGCCGCTGATTACCGCTCCCATCGGGTCTATCGCCATGCAGTTTAACCCCACCGACGACGTGGCGGATTTCAACGAAAAGTGCATGGCCGCCTGCGAAACCCGCGGAATTTTCCATGCCTACGGCAATGGCCGCGACCAGCGAGTCTGGGACCGCGCTATTGAATCGGGAAAGGCTCACGGCAACTGCGGCATTCCCGTTTTCAATCCCGGCACCAACGAAGGTATCGAGAAGCTGATGGACTTGTACAAGGATTGCCTCCCGCAGGCTATGTGCGTTGTCGTAGATAGCGCAGGCCTTCCGCACTTAAAGACCTTCAATGGCAAGGGCGGCGGTACCAAGACCGTCGAAGACCTGCGCGAACTGAAGGCTTACGCAAAAGTGCCCTTCATCGTCAAAGGCATCATGAGCGCCCGCACCGCCCTCAAGGCTGTTGAAGCCGGTGCCGACGCCATCATTGTTTCCAATCACGGTGGCCGCGTCCTGGCGGACACTCCCGCTACTGCAGAAGTCCTGCCGGAAATCGTTGCTGCCGTCAAGGGCGCCAACGTCGCAAGTCGCGCAGCGGGTGCAGTTTCCGGCGCAGCTCACCAGACCAAGATCCTCGTGGATGGCGGCATCCGCTCCGGCCTGGATGTGTTCAAGGCTCTGGCCATGGGCGCTGACGCCTGCCTCATTTGCCGCCCCGTGCTGATTTCCTACTACGGCGGCGGTCAAGAAGGCATCGAATGCTACCTGGATAAAATCAAGGCGGAACTTGAAGACACCATGTACATGTGTGGTGCCCGAAAAATTGCAGACATTAATCGTTCGATGATTCGTTTTTAGTTGTTATCACGGATTTTTCTTTTCTGGTGGACCGCAAATCCGATAGGATCGTGCAAACAGTTGTTTCAAGAACAACTCAGCACTCGGTCATGCCAGCTCAAGCAAGCTTGGCTGTCGCGACTCTCGTGCAAACGGTTGTTTGCAAAATGTTTGGTGTACTTGCATTTTTATTGGGCTATTAGTAGATTTATTGGTATGTCAGAAACCGCATTTGCTGAATATACAGAGAATGTTTTGTCGCTTACAGCAGAACAGCAGGCTGAGTTGCTTGCTGTTTTACTTGATGCAATGAGCGCAAAAGAAAATTCTACAATGAAAGGCAATATTGCCCTGTTCAAGAAATTTTCCGGATGCATCGATGCGGAATCTTTAAATATTCGTGAATCAATGAATGAATATCTTGATGCCCGGTATGGCGTATGAGAATCTTTGTTGATACTTTACGCTTATTGAATTAAAAAAGCTCCCCTCGAGGGAGCCTTTTTTATAAGCTGAATTTTACGCCGGCAGAAAATGATCCGACTTGTCCAGCACCAAGTTCAAAGAAGAATGATGTGTCTAATCCGAATTCGAAGCCGATTAAAGAGATGTGGAATACAGCTTCAACATCAAATGTGTCACTGTCAAAAATTGTGGCGACCCCGAATGCCAACTGGGAGTAACAACGAAAATCTGTCTTGTTGACCCAATTGAACTTTGCCTTGGGCATGAGCGAAATGGTATGCATATTGATATCATTTGCGGCGTATGCGTAAGTCAGGAAACCACCGGTTTCAAGAAGTTTTCCGACTTCAAATCCGTAGGCAATGTTGAATGAACTTGCCGTTATAAAGTCTACTTCTTCATCTTCGAAATCTTTATCGAAAGCATGTGATATTATGTTGCCAGACACAATAGTCATAGCATTGAGATTGAAATAACCATAGCTTATGCTGATATTCTGTTCATGGTCCGAACTAGCGAACGCCGATGCGTACGAAAGCAGTAAACCAAGTACGAAGATGATGGCTTTATTCAAAAGAATTAACCTTCGCAGTTTTCGTCAGCTTGGGGGTTGATGAATCTCGCATTTCCGATGGTGCGTTCTGCGATCCATTTCTGAACGCTTACGCGGGCGGCTTCACCAAGAATTTCCTTTTTGTTCTTCTTCTTCAGACCTTCGTGATGGGGGAGGAGGCCGAAGTTGAAGTTCATGGGCTGGAAGTCTTCGTTTTCTTCCACCAGGCGGTTCATCAGGGCACCGATGCAACTTTCGTCGGGCAGCGGGTCGGCATGACCGTGCAATAGCGTCTGGGCCATGTTCCATGCGGAATACCAGCCGGTGGCCACCGCTTCGGTGTAGCCTTCGGAACCGGTAATCTGACCGGCGAACCAGATGGGCGGCAAGTCCTTGGCGCATTCCAGATCCGGGCGCAGGCGCAAGGTCTTGTCCAGGAACTTGGGGGAATCGATGAAGGTGTTGCGGTGCATGCAGCCCAGGCGCGCAAAGTTTGCGTTCTTCAGGGCCGGCACCATGGTGAAGATTTCCTTCTGGGTTCCCCACTTGAGGCGTGTCTGGAAACCCACCATGTTGTACAAAGTCTTCTGCTTGTTTTCGGCGCGAAGCTGGATCACGGCGTACCAAAGCTTGCCGTTATTGCCAAGGCCCAGACCGATGGGACGCATAGGGCCGTGGCGCAAAGTTTCGTAACCGCGGCGGGCCAGTTCTTCTACGGGCAGGCAGCCTTCGAACAGCTCGTGCTTTTCGTAGGGGCGGGGCTCCACAGATTCTGCGTCCACCAGGGCGGCCACGAACTTCTCGTAGGTTTCGCGGTCCAGGGGGCAGTTGATGAAGTCTGCGGTTTCGCCCTTTTCCCAGCGGTTCATATAGAAGGCGTGGTCAAAGTCGATGGAGTCCTTTTCCACCACAGGAGCGATGGCGTCGTAAAAATGCAGGCGGTCGCTGCCCAGTCGCTTGAAGATGTCGTCGGCCAAGGTGTCGCTAGCCAAAGGACCTGCGGCAACCAGCGTGGGGCAATCGCCTTCCAAAGAAGTCACTTCTTCGCGATGCAAGGTGATGTTCGGACATTCCGTAATTTTCTTTTCTACCAGGTCGCTGAAAATGTCGCGATTCACGGTGAGGGAGTCGCCTGCGGGCACGGCGGCCTCGGCGGCACATTCCATGAGGAAACTGCCCAGCATTCTCAGTTCCTGCTTCAAAAGTCCGTGTGCGCTTGTAACCCCAAGAGCCTTGAAACTGTTGGAGCAAACCAGCTGGGCCAAGTGACCGTCACGATGGGCGGGGGTAGGCTTTACGGGGCGCATTTCATAAAGATGAACGTCAAAGCCGCGGCTTGCCAACTGCAATGCGGCTTCACATCCGGCGAGACCACCACCAATCACACGAACTTTCTGAGCCATTAGTTCATCACCATTTTCTTGTAGGTCTTGGCGTTGCCAATCCAGAGCTTTACAAGAAGTTCTTCAAGAGAAGCTGTAGTTACGCAATCCGGATCTGCGTCCTGGATTTCATCGGAAATCATGTTGGCCTGGGTTAGGTTCAGCATGCCGTAGTACAGAGCTTCAATTAATTGAGAAAGGAATGCCGGTGAAACGCGTGCAACGCATTCCATGTCGTTCAGCGGCGGCAGCATGGTGTTGTCGGGCTGGAACTGGTCAAGGTTATCCATAGTCCACATATCGGCGGCGCGTCCCATATCGGGGGAGAGGGCAATGCCCTTAAGCTCGGAACGGTATTCCTTCCATTCCTTGTCGGTAGTTTTGCCGGCCTTGCGGATCTTCTTCAAAAAAGAAAGTACGGCGTAGTACAGTTCTTTTTCTTTCTGATTGATTTCCTTTTGGGAAGCTTGAATCATGGATACCTAAAATGCTTAGATTGCCACGTCGCTTCGCTCCTCGCAATGACACGTTTGGTGCCTGCGAGGAACGAGCGTAATTTCGCGGCTGTTATTGGTGTCGCTAAGCGACGTTTTTCTTAGTGGCGGAAGTGGCGCATGCCGGTGAAGACCATTGCCACGCCAAGCTTGTTGCAAGCTTCGATGGAAAGGTCATCCTTCTTGGAGCCACCCGGCTGGACGATGTACTGGACACCGGCTGCAGCTGCGGCTTCAACGTTATCCGGGAACGGGAAGAATGCGTCGGAACCCATAACGACTTCGCTGAACACCTTAGCTTCCAGAGCTTTGAGACCTGCCTTATCGATGCACTTGCCCTTTTCGTTGAAGAACTTCTGGGCAGCCTTCATGCGAGCAACGTTGTCGCGAACGCGGGGCTGGCAGAGGCGGAGGTTGGAGTCGATGCGGTTGGGCTGGCCGGGGCCGAGACCGAGAACCTGGAAGTAGCCACGAGCGTATTCGTAACCCATGACGATGGCGTTGGACTTGGTGTGCTTGGTGACGATCCAAGTGAAGCGGGCGAGGGCTTCCTTGTTCTTTGCGAACTTCTTCTTGGTGACGCATTCGAACTTTTCGTAAACGTCAACGTCGCGGTCCTGAACCAGCATACCGCCGATCACGTGCTTGTAGACCTTCATCTTGGTGGCCTTCTTGATTTCGCCAACTTCCAAGAG
>JAKSIB010000028.1 GCA_024399065.1 Fibrobacter sp.
ATGCCAGCCCGGGAAGCCTACGCCCCAGGGGGAATCCCATTCCATGGCGCGCTTCTTGTCCTTGGGGCTGAACTTCCAGAGTGCGAAGTCAGTAGCGTTGCGCTTTTCGCCCATGTCGATACGGCTACCCTTGCGGAGGTTTTCCACGTCAAGGCGGGCGAAGTCGGCATAGCGGGGGAACTTCAGGCTATCGAAGTAGATGCCGTCGGAAGTACGGTAGGTAAAGCCCTTTTCTTCGAGGGTCTTCACCAGGTCAATCTGTTCCTGGATGTGCTGGGTTGCAGGAGTCCAGCGGGTGGGTTCCTGAATGTTCAGACGATGCCAGTCGGCCATGAAGGCGTCGGTGTAGAACTTGGCGATGTCCCAGACGGACTTGCCTTCGCGTGCGGCGCCCTTTTCCATTTTGTCATCACCGGAGTCGGCGTCGCTGGTCAAGTGGCCCACGTCGGTGATGTTCACGATGTGGTTGACCTTGTAGCCGTAGTAGTTCAGGGTGCGGACCAGGAAGTCTTCGAAAATGTAGGTGCGGAGGTTGCCGATGTGGGCGAAGTGGTACACCGTAGGGCCACAACAGTACATACGCACGGCGGGAACGCCTTCGGGAAGAGTAAACAGTTCTTTCTTGCGTGATGCGGTGTTGTAGAATTGAAGTGCCATTTGAGCCTCCGGTTAAATATTTTTCGGCGGAAAAAATAGTAAATTCCAAGGTAGATGCACCCGGAAATTAAGCCCTAGGTGGTTGAATGGTAAAAAAGATACTTTGCATATGCCTTATTCTTGCGGCGTCCGCCCTTTGTAAATTGAACGAGGGTGGCAGTGCTGTAAGTTTTTCTGCCGGCTATGCCCAAAATTTTACCTCCTTTAACCCTGTGGCTGACCTGGATTTTAGGGTGGTGATTTTCCCCTCGGTGTCGAATGGATTGGAAGTGGGCTTTGGAGCCTTGCCGTTCCAGGTTGCCTTTACAGGCGATTTTCAAACCGTGTCCGACAATGCCCTGATGGATCTGGTTCTGGGCGCTAACGGCCTTTTATGGTATGCAATAGCCTCGCGATCGGCGGATGAAGAATCGGCACATAAGTTTATGTGGCCGGTAATTGTGCCCATGCTTCTAACCAATGGCTCTGTGTATTGGCCCCTCACTGCCAACGGAAACCTTGGCATTGTGAACAAGAATAGGCTGGTGACCCAGATTATTACCGAAGGATTTCATCTGAAGAGTTTTACCTACGAAGATGATCTTGGCGTGCGCTACTACATGGACCTGGATTCTCAGGCAACCCATAACGATAGCAAGAAAAAGATTACCCGAATGTTCTTTGACGCGGGTATTCGTCTGAGCAAGAATTTTGATTCCGATATGGATTTCAAGTTCTTTTTGAATGTGGGGCTTCTGAAGGGTTTCAGAAGACAAAATTAAAAGCATTGACCCGCCCTCAAAAATGGCCTAAAATGATGTCGCTGAACAGGCGACCACGGCGGACCTTCTCAAAAGTACATTGTATGTGTACAAAAAGAGGAGGCTCCTATGAGCGATGTAGAAAGACGATATCATGAAAATGGCAAATTGCGTTTTGAATGTCCCCTGAAGGAAGGCTTGCGCCATGGGGAAGGCCGGGAATTTTATGAATCCGGCGCTTTGCGGGGTACATACTTTTATCAGGATGGTCTGTTGGAGGGACCCCATGAGTTGCTCCATGAAAATGGTCAGAGGCTTTGCCGCCATGTTTATAGAAAGGGCCGTGTCATCGACAGCTTTGTTCCCATACTGAATCCGGATGGTTCCATTTATTACACCGAATACTGGGAAAATGGACGTTGCCGCGGTTACGATAAGAACAACCGTCTTCGTCGTGAGTTCGGTATGTTCAATACCAGCCATGACGGAATTTATCGCACGTTCTTCGGGGATGGACGCGTTGCTTCCGAGATGTTCTACAACGCTGGCACGCTGGATGGCTTTGCCAAGTACTGGTCCGAAGATGGCCTGAAGTGTAACGTCTATTTGTACGTGGATGGGGAAGAGTGTGTTTCCAAGAAGATGGAATACCATGAGAATGGTATGCAGTCCAGGGAAATCGATATGAACGGGGATCTGCCCGATGGCATGGAATTGACCTACCATGAAAATGGAACGTTGCGAACCCGCATGTTCTACGAAAAGGGTACGGCCAAGGATGGTCCCGTCAACTATTACGACGAGGATGGCGTTCCCACCGTCTTTACCCATTGGGAAAACAATGTTGCCAAGAGCTATACCGAAGAAGGAAAATTGGTGCTGAAGGCCTACTACTATCGGGATATGCAAAATGGCTTGTGTGTTTCCTATGTGGATTCCGAGGAAGTGAGTTATTACTTTGATGATGTGGAATGCGAATCCAAGGAAGATTTCCTGGAAAAGACTTTTGTTCACCTGTCTGAAAAGTTGGAGCGGAGCCTTTCTGATAATGTGGGCTTTGAAGCGAATACCTTTAAGGAATTCTTTGAGGAACAGTACAAGAAAATCATGACCCAGTCCAATGCCGGTCAGGAATTTTTCAACTATGAGGAATTAATTCGCTGCCCAGAAAATACGGGACGCGAGGAATGGATTGTGCGTTTGGCTGTTCGCGAGTTTATGCTTCGCCTTCGCTTGCCTAACGATGGCGATACCGAAGAGCGAGTTGTGAATGGATTAAAAAAGTTGCTTGGCGTGTCTTAAGGATAAGTAAAATCCTATATTGTCTAGTGATTAGAACAGAGGGTTTTATGAAAAAGTTCTTAAGTGTATTTGGTGCAGTAGCGGTGGCTGCTTGCATGACCGCTTGCAATGAGCAGAAAACCGCGCAGAATCAAACTGCTGCGGAACCTGCCGCAAAGGCGCAGAAAAATGCTGTGATTTATTATTCACAGACGGGAACCACCAAGAAGGTGGCCGAAGAATTTGCAAAGCAGCTGGGTGCCGATGCCATTGAACTGCAACTTGTAACGCCTTATCCTTCCACTTACGACAGCACCATTACCGCTGTCCGTGCTGAGCGAGAATCTAAGAAGTGGCCCGCCCTCGCTAACGCCAAGCAGGATCTTTCCAATTACGATACGCTCTATGTGGGCGCTCCCATTATGTTTGGTTTCTTTGCCCCGCCTATGTACACCTTCCTGGATTCCAACGACTTGAGCGGAAAGGTGCTTGTACCTTTCTGCACTTACGGAAGCGGCGGTCGCCTGGCCAGCGCTAAGGAATTGAAGCAGTTGGAACCCAACGCCAACGTGGTGCTTTCCTACGGTATTTCTAATCGTCGCGCAAACAATCCCGAAGTAGATTTGTCCGGCGAAGTTGAAAAGCATATTACTGCAGTTCGCGCCGGAACCGATGAGAAAAATTTCGTAGGCGCATATGGCGAATCTCGCCAGCCCACGGAAGAAGACTTGGCTGTGTTTGCCGAAGCCACTAAGGATTATGGTTATTTGAACTTGACTCCGTTTACGGTTTCTTCTCAGGTTGTGGCGGGAATGAATTACATCTTCCAATGCCAAATGAAGGCCTTTGGCGAAGAGCTGGCGGCCTCTGTGAAAATCTTTAAGCCGTTACCGGGTCGCGGCCCTGCCCAGCTTATTAGCGTGGATAAGTAAAAAGAAAAACCGCTAAAAAAATGTCCGCCAAAAAGCGGACTTTTTTGTTTTTTGAAATGGGGAAAATTACGAGAAGATGCCGTACATAAACTGATGGCAGATGTCGAAGGCTTCGCGGTCCGTCAGTTTGATAAGTCCACTCAAGTAGGCTTGTACGCTGGAGTTGATGACGCCTAGGAAAGAGTAGGCGTAACGCTGGTGGCGGCCTTTCATGTTTCCGTGATCTTTGCTTGCGGCAAGGAAAACTTCCATCAAGGCGTTAAGTTGTCTTTCGTAGAGGGGTGCCACTTCGTCGTGGATGTCGCCTTCGTTGGGTGTTACCACCATGGTGGAAAACCAAGCGTAGAATTCCGGATTGCGCTTGGCCAAATCGAAGTATACGCGGGCGATGCTTTCCAGTGTTTTGACGATGTCGTGATTGTATGCGGTTGCGGCGTCAAACTCGGTCCAGAAACTTTCCAGATTCGTTGTGAGTACGGCGTTCAAAAGGCCACGCTTATTTCCGAAGTAATGGTACAGCGTGGGCTTGCCTACGCCTGCGGCGTCTGCCACTTTCTGCACGCCGGTAGCGTCGTAGCCTTCCTTGCGGAAAAGGATCAATGCCTGCTGTAATAGAACTTCTTTTGTACTCATACTGAACTCGCGCTGTGCTTCAAATATACTTTTATGTACCGCTGGGTACAAGGACGCAGCCCCACTTGGCGGGAATTTGAACCGTCAATTTTCCGTTTTTTGTGGTAATGTTCGTCTGCGAATTCAGCAAGTCGTGCCAATGACTTGCGATCCCGCCGCAATTTAAAGAACCGCCGCAGTTTAAAGAACCGCCCCGGTTTCCGTAATGCTTCTTCAAATCGATTTCAAATTGCACCGGGGAATCCTGCAGGTTTGCAAGCACTAGCGCGTCGCCCTTCGGGTGTGTGCGCCAGAAGGCCAACTGCTGGGAATGTACGAATTCCTGCTGGTAGCCGCCATCTCGCAAGGCGTCGGAATCAAGGCGCACGCCGGCTAGATGCTGAATTTCAGAAAGAAGATTTTCTTGACCTGCGGCGCACTTGCCACTGCCCAAACTGCTCATGGGTGGGCGAAGGTTCCAATCGTCGCATCCGCCTTTCTTTGCATCAAGAGCATACTCTTCGCCATAATAGAGGGTGGGCACGCCGGGCAATGTATAGAACAGCAAATGTTGAACGTAGTTGTCGCTCTTGTTTTTCAAGGTGGTGTAAATTCGGCTTACGTCGTGGTTCTCATTAAAGAGCTGTAGTCTCGCGCCCTTGCAAGTTCCGCCCTTGTCGTCAAAAAGCTGGTTCAGGTTATAGGCCAGTTCAAACATGTTCCCGTCGTTAATGGAACTCCAGCAGGATTTATAAGTCTGATAGTTGGTCACAGAATTCAAGCCGGCCTCCAACCATCGGCGAGGATCTCCGAAAACCACTTCTCCCATCATCCAAAAATCCGCGCGCTTCCTATGGCAAGCATCCGCCAGATGCTTCAAGAAACCAAGGTCCATATCTTGGGCCGCGTCAATCCTGATTCCGTCAATGCCGAATTCATCCATCCAGTATTCTGCGCAATGGATCAACTCCCATTCCACCGCGGGATTTCGCAGATCGAAGGCCGGCAATTCCTGAAAACCGGCCCAACAGTCCACCGTAAAGGGGTCGCCGCAAAGGTTGGGCTTGTCAAACTGAATGTTGCGATACCAGGCGGCGAAGGGGGAGTTTCGTCCCTTTTCCCGCAGGTCGCGGTAAGCAAAATGATGCCTGGAGGAATGGTTCCAAACGGCGTCGAAGAACACGTGGAAACCTGCGGCCTGGAAACTGACAACCATCTGCTTCAAATCTTCGTTGTTACCCAGGCGGGGGTCCAGCTGATACATGTCGGTCACGTCGTAGCCGTGGGTTTCGCTCTTGAAAATAGGACCCAGGAGAATGGAGTCGGCGCGAAGACCCTGCAAGTGGGGAATAAGGCTGGTCAGCTCCCGGATATTCCTGAACCCGGCGCTGTTTGTGCCCCAGTATCCAGCGTGATCACCACTCCAGTCACTTTCTTTCAGTGCTCCCAAGGGGAAAACATGGTAAATGTGGTTGGGTCTCATAACGCTCTCCTTTTTTTGTTATATACCGAACGGTATAATAAATTTAGTATACCGGATGGTATATTGTCAAGGGGGAACTTCTAATACCGTCAAGGGGCGTTTCCCTAATGCCGTTAAGGGGCGCGGTCCGACATCGTAAAAGGCGCTTTCAAATAAGAAAAACCTCCCGAAAAATCGGGAGGCTTTGCGATGATCAATTTCTTGCGTTGCGCGAGACCTTAAATCTTCAAACCGTTCTTTTTCCTGTGGTGATATTCCGCTGTGGCGGTGAAGATAACGTCGCTACTGGAGTTCAGTGCGGTTTCCATGGAGTCTTGTACCACGCCCAGGATAAAGCCCACGGCTACGGCCTGCATGGAAATGTCTCCGCTAATGCCCAGGATAGAGCAGGTCATGGGAATAAGGAACAGGGAACCGCCAGCGATACCGGAAGTTCCGCAAGCGCCAATGGCACTCATGACGCAGAGAATGCAAGCGGTGGGAAGGTCCACATGGATGCCCAAGGTGTTTGCCACGGCCAGAGTCATGACGGCAATGGTCACAGCGGCGCCGCACATGTTGATGGTGCAACCCAGAGGAATGGAAACAGAGTAGAAATCCCTTTCAAGACCCAGGCGTTCGCAAAGAGCCATGTTCACGGGAACGTTGGCGGCAGAACTACGAGTGAAGAATGCGGTAACGCCACTGTCGCGAAGGCAGCGGAATACCAGGGGATAGGGGTTCTTGCGGAGGGTGATGGCCACGATGATGGGGTTCAGCACCAAAGCCACAACCAGCATACAGCCCACCAGCAGGCCCAGGAGCTTTCCGTAGTCTGCAAAGATGCTCATTCCATTTTCGGCCACGGAGGAGTACACCAGGCCAAGGATGCCGAAAGGTGCCATCTGGATAATCCAGCGGATGACCTGGGAAATGGCGGCAGAAGCGTCGGTAATGACGGTGACGGTGTGATCTACAGGAAGCTTCTTAAGAGCCAAGCCGAATACGATAGACCAGAAGAGGATTCCGATATAATTTGCGTTGGCCAAAGCTGCGATGGGATTCTGCACGCAGTTCTTTACCAGGTTGGTCAGTACTTCGCCGATTCCGCTGGGAGCGGTACCTTCTGCTGCGGTAGCGGTCAATTTCATGGTGACAGGGAACAGTTCGCTGCCCATGACTGCCAAGGCTGCGGCACCAATAGAGCTAATGACATAAAGCAGGATTACCTTGCGGAATCTGCTGCCGATACCTTCGCCTGCGCCTGCGATGGAACTTGCCACCAGAGCAAAAACCAGGATGGGAGCGGCTCCTTTCAAGGCGCCTACGAAAAGCGTTCCTAAAATTCCGATTCCTGTACATTGGGGTGCGAGAAGCCCGAGGATGGCGCCAAGTACAAGACCTATGACGATGCGAATGATGAGACTTGTGTCAATCCATTTTTTAACAATACGTTTCATGGGGAATCCTTTTGTGTTGAGCGGAAAAAATATAGTATGAACGAAATGGTTGTGTACTTATTGATTGTTGTACTCAGTTCAATGTTGGTGCAATTTGCTACCTTTGCGCTATGCTTTTTGACGAAATCATCAATGACGCTTACGAGCCCCGCGAATACCCTGCCTTGGCCAGACTCTCTGATGAATGGGTGAGAACTAGACCTTTTGAAGGCTTGAAGATTCTTGCAGCAACTCCGATTTTCAGGAACACCTTGGTGCAGTACCGCGCCTTGATTGCGGGCGGTGCTGAACTCATCGTGGGTAGGGCCGAAGGTTCCGGCGATGGTGCCAGCATGCCTTGCGATCCGTCCATTGTGAACATGCTCAAGGAAAATGGCGTTCCCGTCATTAGCGATAGGGACGTAAAGTCCGGCGCGGTGGAAGATGATTTCGACTTGATCCTGGATTGTGCAGGTCAGTTCAGTTTCTGCAACCCTCACGTGGGTTTTGTGGAACTCACTCGCTCCGGTGTCCAGTTCTATGAAAAGTCTCCCTATCCGGTTTATGTGGCCGATAGCGGTATCGTGAAAAGAATCGAAACTACCCTTGGTACTGGCGAAGGTTGCTTCCGTGCCTTGGACCAGCTTGGTTTCAATACCTTGGGTTACGAGGGCAAGAGCCTGGTGGTGTTCGGTAGTGGAAAGGTTGGTTGTGGCATTGCTCTTCAGGGTGTCCGTCGCGGAATGAATGTCTGCACAATTACGGATACAACTCGAAGAAATGCGGGTTCTGATTTCTGCCATGTGCTGGAAAACAATGAAGTGCAAATTGTGGATTGCAAGAACGACACTTCTGTTTCTGCGATAGTTTCCTCTGCGGACTATGTGGTGACTGCAACAGGAGTCAAGGGGGCTTTGAGCCTCGCGGCGGTTTCCGCAATTCTGGATAATCCGCGAATTGTGGTGGCCAACATGGGTGTAGAAGATGAGTTCGGAGAAATGGTCCCCGCCAATCGTGTGCTGAACAAGAAGGCTCCGCTGAACTTCTTGCTGGAAGAGCCGACTCACTTGAAGTACATCGACACCAGCCTTGCACTGCATGCTGCCTTGGGGGAACGCTTGCTTCAGGAATCTGCGCAGTGCATGGTGGGTTTCCCGTTCTCTGGGGTTAAGGACCCGGCAGGGGATTTGGAACAGTTGCTGTTGATGACTACCATTCAGCACGGTGTTATCGGCCCTGAAATTTGCGATATGCTGAGGTAATTTTTTATTACAAAGGGAATGGATTTTGCGCCTTATTATAAAAAACTTTTTATAGTAGGGAGTCCATTTTTTAGGATGGTTTTGGACTATATTTGGGAAAGAAGAATGGGAGTGTGTATGTTGAAAAGAATTCTTTGTCTCGTTGCTTTTTTGATGGTTTGTTCCTTTGCTGATGATATCATTGCTACCACGTCTAACGGCTCTACGGTAATTCTTCACGATAATGGCCGCTGGGAATATTACCAGAACAACGCCAAGATTCGTGATGTGCGCCCCACTGCAATTCCCGAAGATGCCAAGTACGAAATTTCCATCAAGTACGAAAGTGTTGATCGCATCAAGAAAGATGTGCGCATGGCCATGGAAGCGGACTTTGCTACTGAAGAAGAAATTAAGGATAGCCTCCGCAAGGTGCCTAAGGGAGGTATCGTTTATTTCCAGGTGCCCACCAAGCAGATCAAGCCGGGCTTCGTTCGCGAATTGACCTACTCCATTTACGATACGGGTAAGAACCCGATTTTTACAAAGACCGATAGTGATGATCACGCAACTGCTAGCGAAGACCGTGGCGTTTCTAACTTGATGGTTGTTCCCATTTATGCACGCCCCAAAGCAAAGGTAATGAAGGCTAAAGTTGTGAGCGAAACTGGTCGCCAGACTTTGGAATTTGATATTCCGGTAAAGTAATGAAGTTTGCTGTTGTTGATCTAGAAACGACAGGGGGAAAGGCCGAGCTCGGTCGAATTATCGAGATCGGAATTGTTTTGTTGGATGATTTTGAAGTGGTAAAGACTTACCAGACTCTTGTGGATCCTGGTCTGCCCATTCCTGAATTTATTCAAAATCTTACTGGCATCACCGACGATATGGTTCGTGGCCAGCCGCAGTTTAGTGCTGTTGCCGAGGAGGTGGCGGAACTTCTCCAGGGAAGGATTTTCGTTGCCCACAATGTGCTGTTTGACAGCAAGTTTATGCGTGCGGAGTTGAAGCGCTGTGCTATTAAGTACGACCCGCCGCGGCTCTGTACGGTGAAGCTTTCCCGTCGCTTTTTTCCGGGGCTTCCCAGCTACAGTTTGCATAACTTGATTATGTCTCTTGAACTGCCGGACTTTAATCATCATCGTGCATTGGATGATGCAATGGCCGCGGCGGAATTGTTGAAGCTTGCCTTGCAGAAGGCGGGTGCAGAAAAAATCCAGAAAGAAGTGAAAAACATTACCAAGGCAGAAACCTTAGTGATGTTCTAGTTTTCTGCGGCGGCGGTTTCGTTTGCTTTTCCAGCTTCGCCGTCGCTTTCGATTGCGTCTCCATTCTTCACTTGGAGAATGCCTGACTTGTATTTCATCTTCAAAATACGTGCGGCGGATTCTTCAACGCGCTGCTTGTATTTGCCGCTTTGTTTGGAAAGATTTGCCAAGATGTTCACCATGTCTACCGCCTTCCTGGGGAAGGTGATCATGAACATGTCGTTGCCTGCGGTGAGCGCAGTGAGGACTAGTTTCTTGAAATCCTTGGCGGGATAGTTCTTTCCCTTTACGCGCTCGGTTCCGCTGACCCATGCACGTAAGGAAACTCCCCAGAGGTCGTCTGTAAGGATCACTGTTTCTGGCGACATATCGCGGGCCATCTGCACAATCTTCGGTTCAAAAACCGCCGGCCTGTTGGAAATGCGAACGAATCGCACGCTGCTCATCATGGTGATGGGAATGTCGTTTGACAGCGCCTTGAAAAATTCAACGTTCTTCTGGATCTTGGCCTTAGGCGTTGCGCTGATGGCGATTTGATGGTCGCTGTTGGTCCAGGAATCGTAACCAGGGAAATGCTTCGAAACGCAGACGATTCCGCTTTGACGCATGCCGTCCACAAAGGACCTTACTTTATTTGCATTAGTGGTGTCTGCGCCCCAGGAGCGGTCGGATTCTTCCATAAAGGAATTCTTGCCTCGGCTATCTTTGGACGGATCAAGAACGGGAGCCAGGTTCACGTTGATGCCAACTTCCTTCATGGCGGCTCCGATTTTACGGCCGATGTTTTCCACCTTCTCGTTGGTCATCTTGCGCATAGATTTTGCGCTAGGTGTGCGTTCCCATTTGGGATTGATTGCGGAAACTCGATTGACTAAACCGCCTTCCTGGTCCACGGCCACAATGGGCGGGATGATCATGGTGCTATTGACGGTCTTCAAATTTTCCTGGAAGTTGTCCAGTTTCTTGAGGTGGTTCTTCATGACGAGATATCCGCCGAATTCATTCTTGATCATGAAATCTGCGGGAGTCATGTAGACCATCACCATCTGGGCGGCCTTCTGCTTGATGCTCAGCTTTTCCCAGAGGGGCATCAGTTCGCAGGGAAGATTATACGGATTCTGAGAAACGTCGCATTCGGCTGCTGTCGCGGCTGGCTCAGTTGCTGATTCTGCTGCAATCTCTGCAGAAACATCGCTTCCATTGTCTGGCTTTACTTCTGCGATGGCACTTTCCAATGCGGAAAGGTCGGTGAGCTCCTGCGCAAAAACCACACTGAACAAAGTCAGTGCGGTAAAAAAAGCGCTTGTAAACCTAAACCTAAACATCAAACCTTTCGCTAGTCAGTGATTTCTTGTGGCCTCCCAACCATCCGTCACTTTAACCCGGGTCCTGGCCTTAGGCCATGAACCTCGAACCTGACACCTGGAGCCTCGAACCTCCTAAGGCACGTAATCTTCGGCACTGCTCTTTGCGGCGGACTTCTTGGCGCCCCAGCGTCTCGGCTTGAATTCGCGAGGCGGGAAATCGAACTTCAGCTTGCCGCTCTTGTCCACATAGAGGAATGCGTCGAAGGTGCGGTGAGTCTTGTTGCTGCGGAAGCCCTTGATGAGTTCTGTCTTAACGCCCACGCCGGAAAGCATGGTCTTGATGGCGTCCAGAGGAATTTCCTTGCCCAAAAGAATCTTCGGCAACTGCAGGCCGCTAGGTTCTTTCTTCACATAGGAATCGCTGACGTAGCCGGTCAATGTTTCGAACACCGGTGCTCCATCCAGCGGGGACACGCCAACCTGTTCGCCCAATTCTACTTCGGCGCCGTCGCGGTTGTCGTCAAAGACAAATTCAATCTTGTTCTGGTCGTTGATTATGACCACGGCGGAGAATTCGGCGCCCTTCTTGCTGCGGAAACCAGCGAGAGGGCCAATCTTTCTGTTGGTCAAGAGTTCGACAATTTCTTCATCGGAAAGACGTTTACCGCCAATCATCTTGCGGATCACGATCCCGTCTTCGGTAGTGTAGCGGCTAACGGTTTCCATGACCTTCTTGCCGTTCACCGGGCTGAAGCTTGCTTCGCCTGTAGTACTTTCTTCCTTGAAGCCCTTGATGTTCTTCACCATGGTCTTGGTCATTTCCACGATGCCGTTCATGAAGCTTTCGCGGGTTTCCTTACCCTTTTCAATCTGCTCCATCTTGTATTCCCATTCGCCGGTCAGTTCCGGGCTGGTGAGGGCTTCGATGTCCATGGCCTTCAGCACCTTGATGAGGTCGAATGCCTTGGCGGTGGGGATCATGTCCTTGCCGTCGCGGACCACGTACTTGTCGGTGACCAGTTTTTCAATAATAGCTGCACGGGTAGCCGGAGTACCAAGGCCGCGTTCCTTCATGGCGTCGCGGAGTTCGCCCTCTTCCACCAGCTTACCGGCACTTTCCATCATGGAGAGGAGGGTGCTTTCGGTGTAGTGTGCAGGAGGCTTGGTAAAGTCTTCCTTGGCTTCGATTTCCACGTTCTTGGCCTTGTCGCCCTTCAGCTGCGGGATGTTGGATTCATCATCGGAATCCTTGCCGTAAACAGCCTTGAAACCGGGTTCCACCAGAATCTTGCCTTCGGTGAGGAAGGTTTCCTTTTCCACGGTGGTGACGCGGGTGGTGTTCAGGTACTTTGCAGGCGGATAGAACACGGCGATAAAGCGCTGGCAGATCATGGTGAAGATTTTCTGTTCCGCTTCGGTCAAATCCGTGGGCATGACGCCGGTGGGGATAATGGCAAAGTGGTCCGAAATCTTGGAGTTGTCAAAGACCTTGGGAGTCTTGACGATCCAGTTGTTGTTGAGGGCTGCCTGGGCGAAGGTGCTGAGGCTGCCGGTAATCTTGCCCATGGTGGACTTTACGGTGCCCACGTAGTCTTCGGGGAGGCACTTGCTGTCGGTACGCGGATAGGTGGTTGCCTTGTGGCGTTCGTACAGGGCCTGGGCGATAGAAAGGGTAGTCTTTGCGCTAAAGCCGAAACGGTTGTTGGCTTCACGCTGAAGGGTGGTCAGGTCGTACAACGGACCGCACTTCTGAAAACTGGGAGCGGTGGTCTCCTGGATGGTGCCGGCTTTGCCCTTCACCTTCTTGAGGATGTCCTGAACACGCTTTTCGTCAAAAATCTGCTTCTGCTTGCTGTCGCCTTCGGTGGTAAACCACTTACCGGCGTAGGTGCTGCCTTCGTTGTCGAATTCCGCTTCCACCGTCCAGAACTTCTTGGGAACGAACTGGTGGCGTTCTTCTTCGCGGTTCACGATGATGGCGAGGGTCGGGGTCTGCACACGGCCGCAGGGGGTAATCTGGAAACCGCCCATGGAGCTATTGTAGGCGGTAAGGCCGCGGCTACCGTTCATGCCGATAAGCCAGTCTGCCTCAGAACGGCAAATGGCGGCTGCCTTCAGGTTTTCCATGTCGGCGCCGTCGCGCATATTGTCAAATGCTTCCTGGATGGCGGCAGGGGTCATACTCTGCATCCACAGACGCTTGATGGTCTTGCCTGTAAACTTGCCCTTCAGAACGTAGTCCAGGATGTAGAAGAAAATCAATTCACCTTCGCGGCCAGCATCGCATGCGTTCACGATGGTGGTTACGTCCTTGCGCTTGATCAGCTTGCTCAAGATGGAAAGCTGGGCCTTGGTCTGCGGGTTTGCGGACAAGGGGAACTTTTCCGGCAACATGGGAAGAGTGCTCATTTCCCATTTCTTGTAGCGTTCATCGATTTCCTTGGGATCGGCGATTTCAACCAGGTGGCCGATGGCGTGGCTCACGATGGTGGTGTCGCTTTCATAGACTCCGTTACCCTTGGTAAAGGACTTTTGACCGAGGACTTTTACCAGGTCCAGGGCGACGCTGGGCTTTTCGGCGATAATGAGGGTCTTGCCTTCAACAGCGGGCTTGGCGGCTTTTGTGGCCTTAGTGGCCGTTGCCTTTGTGGCCTTGGCTGCGGTTGCAGTCTTTGCCTTGGCGGTAGTAGCCTTTGCTGTAGTAGTTTTAGACTTAGTAGTAGTTGCCATCTGCTATTTCCATTTGAATTTTCCGAGCAGACCGAAAATAACGGCTAGCACGGTGAAGGGGGCGATAAGGAGTTCTACAGGAATACACCACTTGAGGAGGTGCGGCTGTTTGAACACCTTGAGCCCGCGGACTATTAAAACGAAGTCGCCTACGCACTTGAGTGCGAAGACAATGGCTGTGGCCATGAAAATTTCAAAACTGAAGGGAGAAAGGATGGTTGCGATGCACTGCATGGCAAGGAACAGGAAAATCATGGACAGGACGAACACAATTTTCGGTGTGTAGTGGATCGTGGTGGAGGCCCAGCGTTTGCGCTGTTCCCACAGTCCCTTCAAAGTGTCTTTTCCGCTGGTGGTAACAAAGGTTTCTTCGGTTACGCAGTAGCGCATTGCCCAGGGACGTTCCTTGGCCAACTTTTGCATCAGCAGGTCGTCGTCACCGCTTTGCAGCTTGATGACGTTATCAAAACCGTTTACGTTCTTGAAGAAGGTCTTGCGGTAGGAAAGGTTGTTGCCGGTGCTGGTGAGGGGCAGGTGCATGGCGATGCCTGCGGTTCCTGCCACGCGGTAAATCATGGTTTCCACAGCCTGGAGGAAAATCAGTGCGCTTTCCTTGCCCGGGGTGGTGGGAATGTAGGAGTGACCGGCTACCATTTCGATGCCCGGTTCGAATTCGCGGACGGTACCCGAAATCCAGGTGGGCTTTACAATGCAGTCGGCGTCGGTAAGGCAGAGGATGTCACCGTCGCAAACTTCGATCATGCGGCTAAGGGCATGCTTTTTGGGGCTTACACCTTCGGGAATTTCCTTGATGGTCAAGACGTGGAAATTATCCGGATAGCGTTCGGCGTATTCAGCAAGGATTTTTGGGGTGTCGTCGTCACTGCGGTCGTCTGCCACCCAGACTTCCCAGAAGCCGTCGTAGTCCTGTGCCATGACGGAGTCAAGACAGGCTCGGATTCCTTCCGCCTCGTTTCGAGCGGCAATGAGGATACTTACCTTGGGAGCGGGGGTGACGTCGCTATTGCCAGCACGCACTTTTCCCAATACAAAGAAAAAGCGGAGGACCAGCCCGAAGTAGAACAGGCCGGACGCCACAAGCAGCGCAATGACTATATATGTTACGACGTCAAAAAACATTTTCCGCAGCAAATGTAGTTCAAGTTTCTAGGGCTCAAAAAACGTGACAGTGAAAAATGCACGGGATTTTTAAAATAATCTGCACAAATGTTTACTAAAAAAGAAGGCCCGGCCGGTTAGGTCGGGTCTCTTAATATATATGTAAGAAGTTCTTATTACAGAGCCTTTACGGTGAAGGTCCTCTGGGCGAGGCCGGAGGTAACCTTCACATGGAGAACACCCTTGGCTTTCAAGGTGAAGCTTGCGCGGCCTTCGGTGCTGATAACTTCCTGGACCTTGTTGCCCAGCATGTCGAACACCTGAACCTTGAAACCTTGGTTCTTTGCATTGACGATGGACAAGTCCATGCCGCTCTGGCTCATGGAGAAGGAACTGCGCTTGACGATTTCCGGAATGATGGTGGACGGAGAGTCCTTCTTGGTGGTGTCTGCCGGCTTTTCAGCTTCCTTGATACCGAGATCCACGTCGGTCTTCGGAGCCTTCTTGCTCAAGATGTAACCAAGTGCGCCAACCAAGGGGGCGTTCAAATCTACGCAGACTTCGTTCACGTTCCACTGGGACTTGTCACCGCTGTGGTTGCCATCGCTGAAGGCGCCTGCAATCATGCCGCCCAGCAACTTGTTCTTTTCAGGAACGTTGAAACCGGAATTCACGTCCATGTCCGGGTTTTCGTTGGCGTAGTAGCCACGATGGTGCGGGGATGTGGGAGCCTTGGCGCTGTTGCGGGTAAAGCCGACCACGTAGGACTTCTTGTTGCCGTTGTCGCCCAGCAAGTAGGCGATGTTCTTTTCAATAGCGTCATCGTAGTCGGTGTCGCCAGAGAGCTTTGCATAAAGGGCGTAAAGGAATGCGCCACCGGACGGGGTGCGTACGGAGAAGCTTCCGCCACCACCGGTTTCACGCATAAAGATGTCGCCGCTGTTCTTTTCGTAACCAGAGTAGATATGGTCAAGAAGCAGCAATGCGTCGCGGTACTGTCCACCAGGAGACAGGTCGAGAACCCACTGACCCATCACGACGGAAAGGGGAACTGCGTTGGCATAGTTCAAGCGGGTGTCGCTACCTTTCATGAATTCAATCTTGTCGAAGAGGCTCTTTGCGTCAGACTTGTAGGTTTCGTCCTTCGTGGTACGGTAGAGTTCCAATGCGGCGAGGAATACGCCATCGGTGGTTCTGCCACCCCACCAGGAGGATTCGTAGAAACCGGAGGAGTTGGTGATGCCACTGTGGCTCTTGGAGTAAGCGTAAGCGGTCTTTGCTGCAGCCAGGTACTTGGTACGGTTGGATTCGTCAGGGTCGATACGGGCCATCACAGCCAGCATTGCGGATGCCATACCCGGAGTGAAGCTGTCGTTTGCATTACCGGTAATGGAACGGGATTCGCCGCCTTCGCCAGAGCCGAGGGTGCTCATCTTACCCGGGGTCACCCACTTGGTGTGGTCTGCGTTACCGTCGCCCTTGACGGTGACGAAAGCGCTGGAACTGATGGCTGCCTTTACCCAGAAATCGGCTTCGTAACGGAGTTCTTCCAAAAGGTCGCGAACCTTATTGGGCTTACCGCTCTTACGGCTGTAGTCGTTTGCTGCCTTGTAGTCGGAATAATCACCGGTATAAAGGTCATAGAAACCTTCGGTGAATTCTGCGTAGGACAGTGCGAGAACGTAGGAAGAGAAACCCTGGGACTGACCGTACATCACGTGGTCGCCGCAGTCGAACCAACCGCCGGAAACATCCTTGCCCTGGTAGTTGTCCTTTGTGAAACTGGTAGTGTAGTTTGTGCCGAAAGCGAGCCAGTTCGGACCCTGGCCGGAACGCTGTGCGCCGTAAAAGCGTGTTGTCATCCAGGCTGCTTCAACGTAGTCGTCGGTGCTAAGTGCTGCAAGGGAGTCTGTTGCAGCGAGACCGAAGCATGCGAGGCCTGCCATAAAAAGCTTTTTAAAATTCATAGGTATCTCCGTTTTGGACCAAACACCAATGAGCCAAAATTACCTTATTTCTTAAGGCATTCCGGAAACCCCTGAGATAAATTCAGGAGGTTTTTGAAAGTGTGTAACTTTATCTAAACAGACTTGAGAATTACGGCTTCTAGGGGCAATAGAGAACCTTCGGTAGCGTTGGATTTTTTCGAAGGTGAACAGCACTCAATGCTGGAAATTTGGAGGCTGTGATTTTGGATCAATGATTTGTCGAACGTAGCTTCGGTTTCCGACATGTTCACAAGGATTGTCCAGGACCGGCTTTCGCAAGTTCTTTTGTATGCAAAAATTTGAGTGTGCTCAGGAATCAAGGCTTCGAAACGTCCGTTCATAAGAGACGGATTTTCAGCTCGCAATTGGATAAGTTTCTTGTACCAATTCAATACAGACAAACTGTCGTTAGTTTCGCTTTCCACATTGATGCTAGTGTAGTTTTCATTGACGGGAAGCCATGGCTTGCCTGTGGTAAAACCTGCGTTTGCGCTTGAGTCCCATTGCATGGGGGTGCGGGCGTTGTCGCGGCTGAAAAGGTGGACGAATTCCAGTGCCTGCGTCGGGCTGAAACCTTCTTCCAATGCAAACTTGTACTGAGCCTTGGAATTGACTTCGTTGTACGTGTCGATGGAATCCCATTTCACGTTGGTCATTCCCAGTTCCTGGCCTTGATAGAGGAACGGGGTTCCTCGCAAAGTGAACATCAATGTGCCCATGGCTTTGGCTGCCAGCACTGGGTCTGCGTCTGGGGAGAAGTAGTTGTTGATGCAGCGGGGCTTGTCGTGGTTCTCAAAGAATACGGGATACCAGCCGTTGGTGGCGGTGGCCTTCTGACTTGCGATTAGGGCTTTCTTGAAGTCCATGATTCCGAAGGGCCCCGGCTTGCACCAAAGTTCTACGTCGTGCAAATGACTGAATTCAAACAACATATCGAAGGCGCCGTTTTCTCCTACCCAGTACTTTAGATCATCGGGCCCCACACCGTTGGCTTCCGCTACGGTGAATACGTTCTTGCCGTCGGTAACGTTCTTCTTGAACTCGTAAAGAAAATCCAAAATGCCTGGCGTGTTAACAGTCATGGTGTGGACGCTGACAAGACCGTCTCCCGCGTCCGGTTCGCCATCCCCAAAATCCTGTGGTTTCTTGATGTAGGGGATGGCGTCAATCCTGAACCCGCCAACGCCCTTCTTGATCCAGAAGTTGGCGATGTCGTAAAGGGCCCGACGAACCTCGGCACATTCCCAGTTTAAGTCCGGCTGAGCGGTCGCAAAGGTGTGCATGTAGTACTGGCCTCGCTCTTCGCACCATTCCCACACCGAGCCTCCGAAAATTCCACGCCAGTTGTTGGGCGGACACCTGCGCAGTTCGCCGGTAGCTTCATCTTTCACAAAGCGGGGGTCGCGCCAAATGTACCAGTCGCTTTTTGGATTTGTTTGACTGGATCTAGATTCTAAAAACCACTTGCATTGGTCGGAGGTATGGTTGAATACCAGGTCCATCACGATCTTGATACTGTGGCGGTCCGCCTCCCGGATCAGGTTGTCCATGTGGTCCATGGTGCCGAAAATAGGGTTGATGTCGTAAAAGTCGGACACGTCGTAGCCGTTATCCACCATGGGGGAGGCGTACACCGGGGTGAGCCACAGGGCGCCCACCCCCAAGGACTCCAGGTAGGGTAGTCGGCTTGCGATTCCGTTCAAGTCGCCGATGCCGTCGCCGTTGGAATCCTGGAAACTGCTGGGGTAGATTTCGTAGGCGATGGTCTTCTTCCACCAGTCCGCGCGATTCTTGTCTGCGCAGCCCTTGCCCGATTCCTTGAAATTTGTCCGATTTTCACACATAGTGACCTAAATCTATGAACATTATGGACCTATATTGACTCAAAAACGGGTTTTTACTAAATTTGAGCCACTTTGAGATTCGATATTGCACAAACACTGACTGAACCCGAAGACCGCCAGGTGGTCTGGTCCCATGCCGATGCCCCTGAAATCTTCGACGAACTGCACCTAAAGGGCGATCTGGTAGCTCAGGTGCTGGTTAGCCCCGAAGGCGACAACAAGTGGCTTGTGACTGGTACGATCTCCGGCGTGCAAACGCTGACCTGCTCCCGCACCTTGGAGCCGTTTGACCGACCCTTCTCCACTGAAATCGTGGTCGAAGTTGAACGTACTCAGGTGCAAAAACAGGAACTGGACGACGAAGACGTCGACGTCTACGCGTTCAAGATCCCCCAGGGGCAGTACTTCGTTGACGTTTCCGAGTGCGTTCGTGAGCTAATTATACTGCAAGAACCGCAGGCACCCGTGAAAAATCCCGACGAAGATTTTATCTTTGTAACAAACAACAAGCCAGAAGAGGAAGCCGATGGCGAAAAGCCCTTGGATCCCCGCTGGGAAAAACTCAAAGCTCTTAAGAGCAAAATGGAAAACAGGAGTTAAAAATGGCAGTACCTAAAAGAAAAACTTCCACCGCTCGTCGTGACAAGCGTCGTACCCACTGGAAGATGGAAGTGCCCGCTATGGCTACTTGCGATCATTGCGGTTCCGTGAAGCGCCCGCACCGCGTGTGCCCGGTTTGCGGTTTCTACAATGGTGTCGAAGTTATCGACATGAAGGCCGAAGCCTAATTTTTAGTGTATATTAAGGTAAGCTCTGGTGCGCCCGGAGCTTACCTTTTTTTCTCTAAGGGACCTTTTATAAGGGTCAAAAGTTTTTTGATGTATAAGGAAGTCTACCATGATTAAAGTAGCTTTGGATGCCCTGGGTGGCGATTTCGCTCCCGACGTAGTGATTGATGGCGCCATTAATGCTGCCAACAAGGATGCTGATTTGCACATTGTTTTGTGCGGACCTGAGGCCGAGGTCAAGGCTGGTCTTGAAAAGCGTGGCTATACCGGTCACGGCATTTCCGTGGTAGATGCACCGGATCCGGTGGCTATGGACGAACATCCTGTCATGGTTCTCAAGAAGAAGCCCCACTCTGGCCTGGTGACCTGCGTTGCCCTCCAGAAGATGGGCAAGGTAGACGCATCCGTCAGTGCTGGTAACTCCGGCGCCATGATGGCTAGCTGCCTTATGCTTCTTGGCAAGACCACCGAAAAGTTTGGCCGTCCGCCTATCGGCTGCGTGATCCCCACCGCCGAAAAGCCCATCGTCCTTGTTGATGCTGGCGCTAACGTAGACGAACGCGCTTCTGTACTCGTAGACTTCGCTATTGCAGGTTCTGCATTTGCCGAAACCTACTTCGGTCGCGAAAAGCCGAAGGTCGGTCTCGTGAACATGGGCGAAGAAGAACACAAGGGCCCCGCAGTTTGCCAGGAAGCCTACCAGCTCCTGAAGAACGCTCCCGTGAACTTCATCGGCAACATCGAAGGTGAAGATCTGATCATGGGCAAGGCCGACGTGGCTGTTACCTCTGGCTTTACAGGTAACGTAATCCTCAAGATGATCGAAGGCTTCTACGAAATGCATCACAAGATGTTCGGCAACATTGATTCCGAAGCTGGACGCAAGTTCGACAATATGTGGGACTACCGCATGACTGGTGGCGCTCTGCTCCTCGGCCTCAATGGTACTGGCATTATCGCTCACGGTCGTTCCGATGCTCTCGCAATCGAAAAGGCTGTTGAAGTTGCTGCCAAGTACGCTCGTCTTGGCGTGGCTAAGAACGTGAACGCACGTCTTGCCGAAATCAAGGACGAAGAAGCTCCCGCTCAGGCTTAATCCGCGGATTGTCATCCCGGGCTCCGACCCGGGATCTCATAAAAAAGACAGGTTTAAATGAAAACCTGTCTTTTTTATATTTGATAGTAGTAATTGTCTTGAATGAGGATGCTGAAATGAAGAATGTTTTTCATATGATCTGTATTCTGCTGGCAATAGTTAACTGTGCCTGGGCGAATGTTTGGACTGGTTCTACGAGCGAACCTCAAGAAATAAAAACGATTGATGGTAGGGAATTTTATGTCATTACCAATGCAGAAGAATTGGCGTGGTTTGCGGCCAAGGTGAATGGCGGCGATGTTGATGTCAGCGCGATTCTCGGCAACGACATTTTTTTGCTTCAGATGAAGCTAGCACGAGTGCTGTTGCATGGACCCCGATAGGGGTGGATGAAAACCATCAGTTCTCGGGTACCTTGGATGGTGCGGGTTTTACCATTTATGGACTTTATGTGGGAAAACATCAATATGCAGGACTCATTGGGGCTTTAGCTGAAACAGGTGTTGTAAGGAACTTGAAACTTGCTAGTGGTTCCAATGAAGGTACGAAATATGCTGGGGGAGTTGTGGCTTTGAGTTATGGTACTATTCAAAACACAACGAATTTTAGTTCTGTTTCCGCTACAGGAACCCTAGTTTATGCGGGGGGCATCGTTGGCTATAACGAAGGAAATATCCTTGATTGCGATAATGAAGGAAAAGTATCCACTACTTATGAAAGTGAGAAGGCTGGAAAATACTATGGTTATTCTGGTGGTATGACTGGTTACAGTACAGGTTTTGTAACGGGATGTTTGAATAAAGCTGCTGTTTCTGCCTATATCCGTATATACAATTCTTACTCCGCTTATGCATATGTTTATGCGGGAGGCATTGCCGCTTATAGTACGGGCTCTGTCGTCAAGAGCATGAATAGTGGATCGACTTCTGCGAAATTCGGAGCGTCTTATTCCTATTCTCCTGATGCCTATGCTGGCGGAATCGTGGGATATAATACAGGAATTCTCTCCACTTGCGTCAATAGCGGGGTTATTGAATCCAATGGAAGTACGTACTCTACTCAAGGTTATGATCATGAATATGCTGGAGGTATTGCTGGTTCTAGTGTAAGTGTAGTTTCTGATTGCTTTAATAAGGGAAAGACTAGTTCGTCGGGGTATTATCACTATGCTGCAGGGGTACTTCCGAAGGGAAAAGCGGCAAACTCGTTTGATGTAGTCTCTTTAAAGTACTGGATTAAAGAATCTGAAATTCAGGGGACGGAGAGCTTGATGAAAAGTGCTCAGTTTGCTTGGCTTCTTAACACATCGAACGGAAGTACTGATAATAGTGGTATTTGGAGTTGGAACAATGAATTCCCCTATTTAGCAGATGAATCTAATAGACCTATTTACAGGGTGACATTCAATGATGGTATCGTTGATTCTTATGTGTATAGTTCCTATATGGGGACCACTCCGAAGCCTGAGGATGCTGAACCTGAAGCTGGAGAAAAATTTGTTGCGTGGATAGATAAAGATGGAAAGGTGTTCCGTTCTCGTGATATTGTGTCTGAAGATCGTGCCTTTTATGCCGTATTTATTGATGAGGAGGCTTCTGCCTATATAATCACCATTAAAGACGGAGATAATACTTACTCGATTTTAACAGATGAAGAAGGAAAATTGACTTCGTTGCCTGAACATGGTTTAGTTCCTGAAGGAATGGAATTTGATGGTTGGTTCACGTCCGACAAGAAAAAAGTTGATGAATCAACAATTTTCAATTCTTCGACAACGATTACTGCGGTATATACTCGCTTAAAGTATACGATTACATTCCTTGATTTTGATGATAGGGTGGTTCTTGAAGATCGCTTTGAGTTGGGCTCTACCCCTGTTGCTGAATCTCCAGAACGGTCTTCAACGAGTTCCTATTCTTACACCTTCAAGGAATGGACTCCTCAAATTGTTGCTGTTGACGGTCCTGCTACTTATGTTGCGGTCTATGATTCAACAAAAATAATATGGTTGTCCGTAAATATAGACGGAAAGGAAAGCTCTGTTGTCGATGGTGAAGAAATTTTACTGCCTTCGGCATCGGAACGAGACGGCTATGTCTTTGTTGGATGGTATGATGCGGAGGGAAACAAATTAGGGGATGAAGGTGATAAGATCGTAGTTAACACGGACTTAGTCATAGAAGCCAAATACGAAAAGATAAACGACAGTTCGTCTAGTTCCAAAACGGAACCTACTAGTTCTTCATCAATGCCTATGGAGTCGAGTTCCAGTCAAACGGAAAAGGTTATTACTGTTGTAAATAACCCAAAATTTAATGTAAACGTCGAAGGTCACGTATTGCATGTTTCTGGAATTCATGAAAATTCTCTTGTTGCTGTTATGGATCTGCAAGGACGGGTTGTAAGAACGGGATATGCTGATGGTGCAAATTTTGATGTGGTACTTCCGGTTTCTGGTTCGTATATGATTCGCATAAGCAATTATACCCGACTTGTGCATGTTAGATAAGGTCTGTTCAAAAACAGGACGTAAGCCCTAGGACACCTTTTTATATCATTGAATTTGGGCCGGACCCTCCTGTTTGTGGTATGAATTTTGTAATTTTGTGATGTAAATTACAACTCGTTGTTTAACTCAAGGAAAAACGATGTCCAAGACTATTCTTCTTTTCCCTGGCCAGGGCGCACAGTACGTCGGTATGGGCCAGACCCTCGCTTCTACTTTTGAACCTGCAAAGAAGATCATGCAGGAAGCTGACGAAATCCTCGGCTTCTCCCTGTCCAAGCTCATGGCAGAAGGTCCGGAAGAAGTTCTCAAGAGCACCGACAATACTCAGCCGGCTCTCTTCACCGTGTCCGCAATGGTCATGGAACTCCTGAAGTCCGAAGGTTTTGAATTTGACTACGTTGCGGGTCACTCCCTGGGTGAATACTCTGCAATCTACGCTGCCGGCGGCTTCAGCTTTGCTGACGGTCTCCGCCTGGTCCGCACCCGCGGCGAACTCATGGCTTCTGCCGGTTCCAAGAACCCGGGTGCCATGGCCGCTATCATGGGTCAGGAAGAAGCTAAGATTTTGGAACTCTGCGAAGCCGTGAAGGATGCTGGCGTCGTGGTTCCTGCAAACATCAACTGCCCGGGCCAGATCGTCGTGTCTGGTGCTCAGGAAGGCGTTGCCAAGCTCTGCGAAAACTGCGGTGCTGCTGGCATCAAGGCCATTCCTCTGGCAGTGTCCGGCGCTTTCCACTCTCCGCTGATGCAGTTCGCTCAGCCGGGTCTCGCAGAAGCTATCGCAAAGACCACTTTCAACGATGTGGCTAAGCCGGTTATCGCTAACGTTATCGCAGAACCTGTCACCTCCGGCAAGGAAATTGCAGACCTCTTGGTCCGCCAGCTGGTATCCCCGGTCCGTTGGAACGACTGTATGAACAAGGCCATCTCCCTCGGTGTTGACCAGGGTGTTGAAGTGGGTTCCGGCAAGGTCCTCATGGGCCTCATGCGCAAGATCAGCCGCGACGTGAAGGTCACCCCCGTCGAAACCATCGAAGCATTTGCTGCATTAAAAGGTTAATAGGCTCGAGGCACGAGGTCGGTCGCAAGGCTCCCTCCGAGCTAAATGAACGCGGCTTTGCCGCAAAAAGTAGAATTAGAACTCTAGGCCCAGAACCTCAACCCTGGAACCTGGAGCCTCGAACCTCATAGGAGAAATATATGGGTAAACTTACTGGTAAGAAGGCAATCGTTACTGGCGCATCCCGCGGTATCGGTCTCGCCATTGCAACCGAACTGGCACGTGAAGGTGCCGATGTTGCCATCCTTTCCACTTCCGTGAAGGAAGACTTGGCAGCCAAGTTGAGCACCGAACTGGGTGTGCAGGTCAAGAGCTATGCTTGCGACGTGGGCAACTCCGAAACTGTGCAGAACGTGTTCAAGCAGATCATCACTGACATGGGCACTGTAGATATTCTCGTGAACAACGCTGGCATTACCCGCGATGGTCTCCTGATGCGTATGAAGGACGAAGACTTCGACGCCGTCATCCAGACCAACCTCCGTTCCGTATTCCTTTGCACCCGCGCCGTGGCTCGCACCATGATGGGCAAGCGCGCAGGCCGCATCGTCAACATCACCAGCATCAACGCTATCCGCGGTCAGGCTGGTCAGGCCAACTATGCCGGTGCTAAGGCTGGCGTTATCGGTATGACCAAGTCCAACGCCATGGAATTTGCTTCCCGCGGCATTACCGTGAACGCTGTTGCTCCGGGTTTCATTGGCACCGACATGACTGCTAAGATGGACGACGCTACCAAGGAAAAGTACGCTGCTTCTATCCCCCTGCAGCGCATTGGTAACCCCGAAGACGTGGCCAAGGCAGTGGCATTTTTGGCATCTGACGACGCTTCCTACATTACCGGACAGGTATTGGGCGTTGACGGGGGCTTGAACGCTTAACGATTTTTTACTAAATTAAACACAAACACTTAATCCAAAAATGGAGACTAAAATGAACGAAGAAATTTTTAAGAAGGTTGTCGACGTTATCGTTGCCAAGCTCGAAGTTAAGGCTGAAGATGTGAAGCCGGAATCCGAATTCGGTAACGACCTCGGTGCTGACTCCCTCGACCGCGTCGAACTCGTCATGGCTCTCGAAGACGAATTCGAAGTCGAAATCCTCGACAGCGATGCAGAAAAGTTCCAGAAGGTTTCTGACGTCGTCGCTTTCATCGAATCCAAGAAGGCATAATTAATCAATATGTGTAGCGGCCGCAACATTGGTCGCTCCCAAAGTTGATTAACGACTTTAAAAAGTGGCCCCTGGTTAAGCCGGGGCCGCTTTTTTTATTGCCCTCACTCATGGCCGTCATCCCGGACTTGGTCCGGGATCTCCTTTTTATTAACTTTGTACAAAACCAATCTGCGGCCCAATCCGCAATCCCCAAAGGAGATAAACTTGGAAAAATCAAATCTACTTCACAAAGTCTTAAAACTCTGGTTTCGCCAGAAGTCCGGTGACGGGCTTGAGGCGAAGCTCGGGTACCAGTTCAAGGATCCGGAACTGCTGGCTCACGCTCTGGTTCACCGTTCATACCTCATGGGCAAGGACATGCCCTACGAAAGCAACAACGAGCGCCTGGAGTTCCTGGGCGATTCCGTGCTGAACATGCTGACCACGGAATACCTGTACAAGATGTTCCCCGACGATCCGGAAGGTGAACTTTCCAAGCGCAAGAGCGCCATCGTCTCGGGCCACGCATGCGCCCAGTCCTCCGAAGCCTGGAACTTGAGCGAATATGTCAAGGTAGGGAAGGCCGAAGCCAACATGGGTGGCCGTGGCATGGAAACCATCCTAGCCGACGCCTACGAAGCTGTGCTTGGCGCGGTGTACCTGGATGGCGGGTTGGAAGACGTTCGATCCATTTTGAACAAGTTCCATTTCCCCCGCATTCCTGAAATAATCAGTGCCGCGGAATTTGTGAACCACAAGAGCGCCCTGTTGGAATATGCCCAGGGAGTTTTGCGTACGGTTCCGGAATATATTCTCATTGCAGAAGAAGGCCCGGAACACCAGAAGGTCTTTACCACCGAAGTACATGTGAATGGTAAGACCTACGCCCAAGGTTCCGGCCCCAACAAGAAGAAGGCTGAACAGGAAGCCGCCCGACTGACTCTGGAAATGCTGAAGGTGGAAGCTGCCGAAGCGGAGGCAAACAATCCTGCTGCAGATTCCAAGCCCAAGAAACAGATCCGCCATGTTGGACTGCCGTAACTTAATTTGTCATCCCGGCCTTTGAGCCGGGATCTCCTTTGAGAAGATTATGAAACTCTACAAGAACATTTTGACTATCGCGGCTGTGGCCTCTCTCGCCTTTGGCCTTTCCGCCTGTAACGAAAAGTCCGGCAAGTCCGGCGCCTCGGGAAAATCCGCCGCCCCGGTCTCCGAAGCTGATTGCCCCGTCATCCCTCAGGATCCTGAAGCTACGGGTGAGTTCGACCCGGTGGCCGGCAAGGACGCCCGCGCCTGCGGAAGTATTACCCTCTGGGGCTCCGCCATGCCCAAGTCCTTCAACATGTGGGAAGACTACAATAGCTTCTCGGCAGAACTGATGGGCATGATGTTCGAACCGCTGGTCAGCCTTCACAGCACTGAAGACCGCGAAGTCGGTATCCTTGCTGACAGCTGGACCGTTGGTGAAGATGGTAGAACTTTTACCTTCCACGTGGACCCACGCGCCAAGTGGAGCGATGGCAAGCCCATCACCGCAGAAGACGTGCAGTACTACTACGACGTAATCATGGACGAGAAGAACCTGACTCCCATTTTCAAGGTGGGCCTCTCTCGTTTCGACCGCCCGGAAATTGTGGACAGCCTTACCATCAAGATGGTGGCCAAGGAAATCCATTGGGGTAACTTCTGGGAAGCCGCGGGAATGCTCGCTTTCCCCAAGCACGCTTGGCAGGGAAAGGACTTCAACCAGATCCGCTACGAATTCCCGGTGGTCTCAGGTCCCTACATCATTAAGACTTTCCGCGAAGACCGCTATGTGGAACTTGCCCGTCGCGCTGACTGGTGGGGTTTCAAGAAGAACTGGAACCGCGGTAAGTACAACTTCCAGAAGATCCGCTATCGCTTCATGAACGACCAGACCAAGGCTCTGGAAGCTTTCAAGAAGCAGGACTTCAACGCCTACGCCATCTACACCAGCAGCATTTGGATGAAACAGACCGACTTCGATGCTGTGCAGAAGGGCTGGGCTGTAAAGCAGCGTATTTTCAACAAGGAACCTATTGGTTTCCAGGGCATGGCCATCAACTTGCGTAAGCCCGAATATCAGGATGTTCGCGTTCGTCGTGCATTGAACTTTATGCTGAACCGTGAAGCTATGAACGAAAAGTACATGTACGGTCAGTATTTCTTGCTGAACAGCTACTATCCGGATTTGTGGAACAACAACCAGAATCCTACCGCTACTTTGTACAAGTTCAATCCGGACAGCGCCCGCGCCCTCTTTGCAGAAGCGGGTTACAAGGTGAATGCGCAAGGTGTTCTTGAAAAGGACGGAAAGCAGTTCTCCATCAATTTCATTACCAGCAGCGAAGACCTCCGTCACTTGACTCTCTTCCAGGAAGACCTGAAGAAGATTGGTGTGGTGGCTACCATCGAACAGATGTCCCACAGCACCTTGCGCAAGCGTCTGGACGATGCCGACTTTGACCTCTACTGGGTGAACTGGGGCGCGGGCCGACTCCGTGATCCCGAAGCTAGCTGGCATTCTTCTACTGCAATGCAGAAGGGTACCAACAACCTGAGCGGTCTGCAGGACTCTGTGGTGGATAGCCTTATCAACTTGCAGAAGACGGAATTCGACCTGGCCAAGCGTAACGAAATCCTGAAGGCTCTGGATAACCGTCTTGCAGAAATCGTTCCCTACGTTTTGATGTGGCAGTGCGATCACCACCGCATCCTCTACTGGAACCGTTACGGCATGCCGGAAAAGGTGCTGGACAACTTCAACCGCGAAGATGCCATCCCCGTTTACTGGTGGGTGGATCCGGTTAAGTCCGCCGCCCTCGACAAAGCTATGAAGGCTGGCGAATCCATGCCTGTGCCCGCTTACGATGTTAAATGATGCAAGGGGTTTGCGATAGATAAGGAAAAAGGCACCACCATAGTGGCGCCTTTTCTGCTGCTTAATATGTTGATTCCGTTTAGAAGCTAAACTGGACGCTTGCGTTAACGTGGCCGGAGAAGGAATTCTCGTGTTTAAATTTTCCGAAGCCTGCAGTGAAATTTCCGACCAGGCTAACGTTCTTGTTAAAGATTGCTTCAAGGCCGAGCCATGCGGCTCCACTGAATTTGGCGATTTCGTAATCGTCTGATTCTTCCAGAGCCCAATTTCTTGCGATACTGGCGCCAGCCAACAGATTCAGCCTGTTGTCAATAAGATTGAAGCCGACTTCGCCCAAAGCCATTAACTCGGCCATATCGTAATCAATATAGCCTTTTGCTGCTACACCGAATTTCGAGATGATGTTGGGGTTTTCGTAAACCTTTCCAAACTGTACCCCCAGCTCGGCGTTATAGTCATATTGGAAACGACTAGGTTCCCAAATGGGAAGGCCGACTTCGGCAAACACAGACAACATCGGAATGACTTGGTAGCGGGCTTCAAGTACAGGGACGCTTAGCAACACTTCCATTTCGGCATCGGGGTCGAACAGGCCTCCGGCTTTGTAAAGACTTACGCCCAGACCTTCAATGGAAAGTTCCAGGGATTTGTTGAATATATACCGGAAGCTTACACCGTAGTGACTGTCGTGGCTTTCTTTTGCGGGCATGTTGGAAAACTCTCTGAAAAGTTTCATGCCGGTGCTTACTTTGACGCTTCCGTTCACATCCTGGGGCACAGGGTAAAGATCCCATTGGGCGAAACTTGCAGAAGCAACAAGTGCTAAGGTTGCGATAATTTTCTTGAACATATCAATCCTCCTAACAGATTTGCCACAAAATACAAAAACTGGTTATAAAAAACAAAAAAGCGCAACTTTTTTGAAGTTGCGCCTTAAAAATGCCGTTCAGTGGCGTTTTTCTTTAGAAATTGAGAGCTGCGCCCAGGTAGATGCCCCAGGCGTTACCGTCCATCATGAGATACCAATAATCGTAGTAATCGTTGTAATGGTCGTGGCCTCTGTAACGTTCGTGACGATAGGTGAGCTGCATCTTGGCGGAGATGTTCTTGGTGATGTCGAAGGAGCCGCCGAACCACAAGTTGAATTGGGTGGAACCATTGTCATCATAGCCATAATCGTGGCCATGGTAGTCGTCCCATTCACTTTCAAATATACGGAGCTTGAACTGGAAACCGGCGTAGGGGGTGAGGCCGATTCCCGGAATGGTATAGCCAGCTTCGAAACCCATATGGGCTTCCAGACCGCGATCAAAGTGGTCATGTTCAAATGCCCAAAGCAAACCTGCTTCGGAGCCAATCTTGAATCCCGGAACCTTGGTGTCGGCAGAGAATTGAGCACCCAGGTAGAAGGAAAATTCATTTCTGGAAGGGGGGTGTGTTACATCGCCGTGGTCGTCCCATTCGGTTCTACCGGTGGGGAGGTTCAAGTCCAGGAAGGCGGTAATCATGGGGGCCACTTCAAATCGGCCACCAATGGTAAGGTCGCGGACGCCATCACCACCGTTGATGCACTTGTAGCAGTCACGTTCGTTCCAGAACTGATAGCCCCAGCCTTGTAAGGAAAGTTCAAATTTCTTCATAAAGAAGACTCGGACGCCCATTTCCAGACCCATTTGTGACCAGTCATGGTCCTTGTCATAGTAGAAACCGGCTTCTACAGATCCGATGCCTTCCCTGGGGATGGGGTAATAATCCCAGGTTGCGAAGCTTGCTGTGACGAAAAATGCCAGCAACAAGGCGATTTTCTTGAACATCCAAAACTCCTTGAGAATGTTTGAGATTTTGCCTTTAATTTAATAATCCGCGACCATTTTTCAATTCATTTTATCTTTACAAAAACGGGCCTGATTTTGCCGCGGTTTGTTCATAACAAAAAAGCCGTCGCTATTAGCGACGACTTTTTAAAATTTTTAGCTAGACTAAGCTATTAGAACAGCCAAATGGAAGCACCCAGAGCGAACTGGAGGTTCTTCATAGCAGGTGCTTCGCCCTTGCTGAAGGTGTAGCCGGCGATAGATGCCTTGTCGGTGAAGATGTCGGTGAGGCCCATGTTGACGCGGAAGTCAATATCCACAGAGGAGATGATGTTGGTGCCAACGCCGAAGGAAAGGCCGAATTCGAAGGTGCTCAGTTCGTCGCCATCATAGTCGTGAGAACCGCTCTTCTTGGTAATGCCTTCGGTCCATTCTTCGCTGGTGGACAGGTTGAAGTTGAAAGACGGACCAGCTTCGATGTAGATGAGGCCGAGGAGTTCGCAACGGATCATGACGGGGATGTCCAAGGACCATTCAGTCATGGATCTGTCCTTGAAAGTCAAGAAATCTTCCTTGTTGGTGTTGCGCATGTCAATCATGACTTCCGGGGTAATGGAAATCGGAGAATCCTTGAAAGCAAGCTTTGCTGCGATACCGGCGTTAAAACCGAAACCTGTGGTAACCTTTTCAGCATCGTCACCCCACATGGTGGTCATGTTGCCGCCAACACGGGGGCCGAATTCGATTGCAGAAGCGGCAGAAACGAGAACAGCAGCTGCCAAAAGGATCTTCTTGAACATTGTTATACTCCTTGAAAAAATTTGATTGTAACACAAATATAATACTCCAGCTTGGAATAAGCAATCCGTTGTAAAACAATGTTGTGATATAGTTCACTTTTTTGGATAAAAGAAAACTCTTACACGGCCTTGCTCGAAATTTACTTCGTTTGTTCAAAGTCACAAGTTGCCCTTTTTTGAGCAAAATCACGTTAAAAATCCCTTAAAAGTGAATATCTTTAATATGTAAAAAATTGGAAATTTAGAGGTTCTTATGATTACACGACAGCTTTTTGTTAAAATGGCTATGCTGCTCAGTTGCGGCATGGCCTTTGCTGCCCCAGGAACTAAATTTTTCACCTTGACCGAAGAAAAAGTTACTTCGCAGGCAAGACCTGGTACTGTAGCAAAAGTAACGGGCTACAACTTGTATTTGCGTCAGGCGGATACTGGGTGCGAAGCTGGTCGCTTGTTTGAAGAAGGAACTTGCCTTGGCTCTGTGGCCAATACCCCCGAGAACTTGTTCAAGTTGCTGGATGAACAGTGGGTTAACCATAAGGGCGATCCCGGTACCGAAGTTCCGTCCTTGACCTTTATGACCGATATCGACTTGCTTGAATTCTCTGCTAAAACTGCTGTAGGCAAGTGCGAGGTCAACCACGTTGCTTGGCCTGTGCCGACCGGCGCCGTGATTAACGGTAACAACAAAACTGTCAAGAATCTTTGTTTTGTTTCCGATAAGCCGATGACCAATGCCATGGGTCTTTTTGAACTTGTGGATGGAACAAATGTTTCCAACCTGAAGATCGACAATGTCCGTATGTCGGTTGGTGGCAGTAACGATGGCGCCGACTACTATCCTATGGGTGCATTTGCTGGCATCACCAATATGACTACGGTCCAGAACGTTACCGTAAGTAACGTAGATATCCAGGGTCCCGTCGCAGGTGGTATTGTTGGTCTTCTCAAGACTTCTACCTTGAAGAGCATCAATAACCATAAAAACATTTCAGTTACAAACAATGTTACTATTACCAAAGGCTATGCAGGGTCCAAGACTTTTGAAAGCTTTTCCCTTAGTAGAGATTCCGTTTCCTCTCACGATGCTTTTGTGGGCGGTCTTGTTGGCGTAATCCTCCGTGCTGAAAATGCCGGCGACCCTTCTTTGGATGACGTGTTTGCAACTGTTACTGTAAAGGATTTGGCCAAGGGCCATAAGTCTGCAGTGGGCGGTATTGCTGGTGTGTACAAAACTGTGGGTGAAACGATTTCTGGCATTGGCATCGGCAGAAAAATTGTCCCTGCTACCTGTGGCTGGGGTGGCTACTGCACTCCTGCCTCGGTTTCGGATGCAACGGAAGCTTCTGAAATTTCTGGTGGTAGCTCCATGGGCGGTCTTTTTGGTGCTGTGGTGGTTTATAACAATTATGAATACAGTACGGATGATGCTAACAAGTTCCACCTTACAATGAAAAATTGCGCATTCAAGGGCTCTATTTCTGATGCTTCTGTTTATGCCTCCGAAGATGCCGGTCGTGTGATGGCTGTTGGTGGCATCGTTGGCTGGGATTCTCTTCAGACAAATGATATGTCCTTGTCTATCGAAGAAAGCAATGCTGAAGCAACCATTCAGGACTCTGTAGAAACTGCTGGTAACTATTACTACTATGCAGGTGGTATTACAGGTTATGGTGATGATCGCCTTTGCAACAATGGTGTAAAGGATGCTTCTGCTGCAATGTCTTTTTCTAATAATACCGCTTCGGGCTCTATCAATATTAAGGCTTCTAGCTCCGATATTGAAGGCCTGCATGTACAGACTTTTGTTGGTGGCGTTGTTGGCACAGCTTGCTTGTCTCAAAGTGCAAAGAATTTTGTAGGTAACACCTCTTCTGTTGACATTGCTTTGGATATTAAGACCGTTGCTGACGAAAATCTGGTTACGAATGGCGCAAACGTTTATGACACCCTTATTGTAGGTGGCCTTGCAGGATTTGTTGCGACAGGCTTAACAACGACCTTGCAGGTTTCCAAGGATGTCTTTAAGGGCTCCATTTCCGTGGAAGATAATTTAAATACAACCATGATTGGCGGTATCATTGGTGGTACTTTGCAGCGTGGAGTGAATACTCAAGGTAATGGACATAAGATTGATTTTGCCAGTATGAAGGTTGAAAAACTGAATGAAAAGTTCGTTGACTACAAAATGAATTCTGCGACCAAGCCCTATTCTGCATTGCAAATTTCTAGAGTGGGCGGTATTTGCGGCTTCTGTAGTGAACTTGAGAAAATGGATCTTATCAGCGTGATGGGTTCCATCGAAGTGTCTGGCAATTCTGCTGGAGATTCCTTGCTTGTGGGTGGCCTTGCGGGATCCCTTTATGCATCGGAAGCAACATTGGCTTTCATTACTAGAAGCTTTGTAAATGGCGACATTGCAGTTTCCGCTAATGCTGCAAATAAAAAAGTCGGCTTTATGATTGGTTCTGCAGTCTTTAACAAGGGTTGCGCTCTTACATCTAACTACCATTATGGTGAAAATGATGCTGATGTGACCATGCCGGCAGGCGCTCTTTATAGAGGCGGCGAACTTGCTGAAACATGGATGTCCAGTATCAATGTGTCTTACACAGTACGAAATGGTGCTGCTGAAAATTTGGATGAAATTCAATTCAATGGAACCAAACTTGCCGCAAATATGAAGGTGGATGAATTCACCAAGTTCCTCAAGGCTCCGTATGCCAATATCCAGAATCAGGGTTGGGTTCGTTTGGATGGCAAGAATAACGATTTGCCTTATGTGGAAGGTGATGCCTCTGGTTGTGACGCTGGATCATTCCTGGTGAATTACTTCGACAAGGATTTGTCCCTTACCAAGCATGAATGTGTGCCGACAGGTAAAACCATCCAAAAGTTTACTACCGAAGATGTGGCTTATCCGGATAGTATGCATTGTACTGGTTGGAGAGTCCTTGATGCAAATAAGGATACCGTTGATTTTGACTTGAAAACACCTATTGACGCAGAAGTAAATCTTTACGCAAAGTATGAACTCAATACCTATACGGTGACCTTTACAAAGGGTGGTTCTGCCGTTGGTTCCCCGAAGGTTGTTGCTCATGGTGAAAGTGTCGAATTTCCGACGGTTTCTGGTGGTGCATGGGATTCCCTGGGCTACAATTTTGTTGGCTGGAACGACTCTGTTAGCGTTCTGCGTGTAATCAAGAACTTGGATATCGGTGCCGTCTATGATCCTAAGGTTACCTATTACACTTACTTGAATGCTGATACTACTGTCTTTAAGCAGGAATCTTATACCTATCCTGCAAAGCGCGAGGTTATTCCTGATGGCCCTGAGATGGTTGATGGTACTGGTGTTTACGAATTCAAGTTCTTGGAATGGATTAGCGTTGAATCCGAAGAATATGTCGGTAACGTTTATCAGGCTCTTTATGACACTTCCAAGGCTGTTTACACCATTGTGTTCAAGGATAAGGAAGGCAACGTTTATGGCGATACTTTGCGATTGGAATACGGTGAAAAGATTGAATATCCCAATGCGCAAAAGCCTGGTAAGGAACTTGTCGGATGGTTGCCGGAACCTGAATTCGTAACCAAGAGCGAAGAAATCATTGCTTTCTTTGTGGATGTTAAGAGCTCCAGCAGCGTTGAAGCCGAAAGCAGTTCCAGCAGCGTTGTTCCGGAAAGTTCTTCCAGCAGTTCTTCTGAATCTGTGCTTGTGAAGAAGGAAATGATTACCGACACAAATACTGTCCATCAGGAATCCTATTCCAAGGCTGTCAAACTGGAATTCTCCATCAAGGATGCCGACCCGAAGCATAATACCGATGTTGCTTTGATCGTGCGCAGAGAAGGTTCCGAAGACTCCATTGCAAAGGCTATGACATTTGATGGTATCGCAAGCATCGATACTGCTTGGGAATTGACGGTTTCTGCCGCAGGTAATTATACTGCTGATCTCGTCATTGCCAATGGCGCTTTCGTCGATTCAGTCAAGTTCTCCTTCGTTGTCGAAGACCGAATTACCGTGACCCAGAATAGCTGGAACATGGTTGCCATGTCTGCAATCAAGTCCCAGAAGCAGGAATGGGGTAAGGGTGGCGCCTTCTTCTGGTGGGATGAATCCAATCCGGTGGGTGATTACTGGCAGTACAAGGCTTATGCAGGTGAATCTGCAGAAGATACCAAGGGCTTCTGGTACGGTACCACCGCAGGAACTCCTTTGGTAATTGAAGGTGTTGCCAATTGCAAGGACTCCATGATTGTTTGGGGCTTGAAGAATGTCTACAGCGGTTGGAATCTGGTTGCAAATCCCTGTGGCTGGAGTGTCGACCTGTCTAAGGGCGAAAACGACAGTGGTGAAAAGGTTGTCTTCTGGCAGTGGAATGCTGCAAAGAGCGACTATGATTCTGTCAAGGTGATTGGTCCCTACAGTGCTGTATGGGTCAATGTGAAGAAGGCTACCACCTGGCGCATGCCTTCCGCTCCCAGCTTTAATGTTGTAACAAAGAAGATGAGCGCTGAAGATAAGTTCAAGTCTCTCCGCAAGTCTGCACTGCGCAAGGCTTCCTCCAAGAATTGGTCCGTGTTGGCAGTGCTCAGCGACAATAACGGAAAGACTGACTCCTGGAATATCCTTGGTGCTGGTGAAACTTCTGAAACCACTCTGGAACCGCCTTCCGGCATGGGTGACCGCGTCAACCTTTATGTAAAGGATGGCAAGGAAGCCTTGGCAAAGTCTGTGAAGGCTGTGGCCGACGAATACGAATGGACTTTGAATGTGAACGCAAGCACCAATCGCGAAGGCAAGATTTCCTTTGAAGGTGTTGACGAACTTCAGGCTGCTGGCCTCCACCTCTATGTTACCGTGGATGGCGTTACCTCCGAAGTCAAGCCGGGCGAATCTGTGAAGGTGGCTCTCACCAAGTCCTACAAGCAGGTGAATGTCCGCGTGGCTTCCGCCCCGAAGGCTATTGCCGTGGCAAGCCAGATCAATGGTTTCCGTGCGGTCAAGGCTGCCGATGGTCTCCAGATGCAGTTCGAAACCACTGGAGACTTGGCTGGTGCTGCTTCCCGCTATGCTCTGGTTGATGTGAAGGGCAAGGTGATTGCTTCTGGCAACTTCTCTGCAAGCGCTGGCAACAATTCCATCACCGTCGCCGCTCCGAAGGCCGGCATGTACTTCGTTCAGCTGAAGGTTGGCTCCCAGATGAGTTCCGCCAAGGTCCTGGTGAAGTAAATAGAAACTAGACTCCTCAAGATGAAGGCTCCCGCGAGAAATCGCGGGGGCCTTCTTTGTATGAAAAATTCACTCCAAATTAACGTTTTTTGGACGTAAATTCCTTCAACAATCGGCCATGTAAACGAAAATCAATACTTTAAAATTTTCTTACAATTATCTAAATTCGTTATGTTTGGATGCCCTTTTTGAGGGACGTTGTGCCGTGTATGGCGAAGGTTTTAAGGGAGAATCTTATGAAAAAGATCTCGTATGTTGCTTTTTTGTTGTTGACGCTGGTTGCGTCTGTTTTTGCTGCAGAAGGTGAAAAATTCCATTACCAATGCTATAACAAAGGCTTGTTCAAGGAGGGGGACAGTCCTGTCGCCGCACCAGATGTTGGTAGGTATTGCTATGTGAACTATGGCAAGGCCATGGCTGATTCTGCGGTTCAGAGTAAGGATGATCTTGCGGAAAATGGTTCAACTACCAATTGGAATGATGTAGTTAATGTAATCCAAACGTATCCAAATGGGGTCTCCCTCAATTCGCTCCATTTGATTTTGCTGTCTGATTTGAAATTTCCAGGCTATAACGATATTACAAAGAGTTGCTTTGATAATGCTTCTTCGATAACTTTGACCGAAAAGGATTTTACACAAACAGCTTTTGTTTTTGATGGGAAAAAACACGTTATCAAGAACTATTGTCAACAAGGACGTCACGAAGTTGGCTTTTTTGGAACATTGTTGACTAAGCATAATGAACTTAATGACGTGACTTTTGAAAATGCCTATATAGAAATGACGGATGATAACACGGCTTCAACACTTAATAAAGTGGCGGTTTTTGTAGATAGTGTTGGCCCAGGCTCTCTAACGGGTATCTCCATAAAAAATTCAAAAATCGTGGTCAACAATAATTCTGGAAAAAATTCTGAGATTTTTCTGGGAGCGATAGGAGCTCGTGTTGGGAATGTTCAAATTCAACAGGATACGGTGGAAAATGTTTCCATAACTGGATCGGTTGGTACTTTAGGATCAGGTTCTTTCTATGTTGGCGGCCTTGTTGGAACTGCTGATTTTATAGGGGATGAAGGACGAGGAACCTTTACTGCAAATAGGGCGTCTGTGCAAATTGATTTGCCGGAAGTAGCTGATGTTGATGTTGGTGGCTTGGCTGGTTTTGTGAGAGTGGGCGGTGGTTCCTATCATTATATTCAAAGGAATTATGTCTCTCCTCATACTTCGATTAATGGGGGAAATGCAGATTCTTTGTTTATTATAAAGTTGTCACAAAAAGAAATGCGTCGAGTGAATGCCGGTGGCCTGGTTGGAAGACTGTACGCTGTCTCTTCGTTTGTTGATTGCTCTGTTGAAAACAACAGCGTTGTTGGACGCTTGTCTGTGGCTGCTACAAAAATAACGAGCGATGATTCTCCTTTGGAATCAGGGGCTGTGGGTGGCCTTTTTGGGTATGTTTTTTTGGGTGATCGAACGCTCACGATTATTTATAATAAAATCATTGGGGATGTGGATGTTAACGATATGTTCGTAGGAACTGGTTCTTACTACTGTGGCTATGTAGCAGGTGTTGTGGAAGAAAGTTTGGGGTCAAATGCGAAGAATCGTTTGCTTTTGAATTACCATTATGGTTTTGCTGATCAAAATGTTGATAAGTATGTGAAGTTCTGGGGCGTGTTTGGTGCTGATGGTCCTAAAGAAATTGATTCTTCAATCCGTAATGAAATCCGCTATAATTACCGTAATGCTATAGGAAAAGGAAACGATGTTAAGCTTGCTGCCAACGGTTCCTTGAATTATGAAGGTACGGTATACGGCCCAACCGCAACGTATGACAATCCAATTCTGAGTGAAGAGGACATGAAGTCACGCTTGTTTGCCTACGTGTTGATTGAGAATGGAAAAGCCATTTCTGTGGCTAGCGGAAACCCCCACCCCTCCTGGGAGGTTGATTCTACCAATGGGGGCTTGCCGTATATAACAGACAAGCAATCTGTGTATATGGTGGCAATTGATATTTCGAAATTTTCAAACTTTACGGTTTCGCCTGTTGAAAATGATCTGTATGACAAATTCAAGAATTTGAAAAAATTTTACGACTCAAAAAGAGATCGTACACAATATCGTTATGTGGCACTGACTGATATTAATGGCCGACTGCCCAAAGACTTTGTTGACGCCTATGAAAAGGACGTGAAAAATAACGGGTATGCGTTGAATTATGATAATCGTGCAGCGACTCTTTCCCCTTATAAAGTGTACGAATTAAAAAATAGGTCGGGTTATCATGAGTATGAAGTTGTTGAAGAGATTCCTTTTAATATTGAATATGGAATTTTAGGATTGGATCCTAACGGAGGTCTCCATATTGATAAGTTTGAGGATGAAACCTATTTTGTCTATTCTCCAGCCAAGGTTGAAAAAGCTGGTGCTTATGATGTGACAAAGATTATTCCTAGAATATTTGATACGAGTGATAATAATGCAGAATGGTTTGTTAGTGCTTATGAACTACGCTGTGTAAATGAGGAGGGTCTCGATGTCCGTAAAGAAGGGGATGATGTAGATATTAATCATTGGAGCTTGTCTAGAATTTTAAACGAAATTGTTTCAGCAGGCGACGTGTATAAGACATGCGCAAATACTCCGACATTACGTTTGGGATATGAAAAGCTGAGTACAGGTGTTGCGAAGACTATTGCTGTTTCTCCAAACGAATGGTCCTTGGATACTCCCGTTGAAATTTACGGATACAAAAAGGGCCAATTGGAAAGGCTTGACAGTACCTCTGTTGGTCCAGATCCTGTTTATGTTCCTTGGACTTCCCAGTATAAAATTGATTTGATGAGCCGTGGCTATGAGCATGTCAAGCCAATGGAGGTGGATGTCTGGTATTTTGATCAATATTTTTATGCCAGTGCAGAAATGTTGTTGGATTGCTTGAAGGATCACCCCTTGAAACTAGATGGTTGTTTTGAACAGACAGAATATGAGCATAAATACTATGATTCTGCTTCCGCTTATTTGGGCTCTCCTGATGAGATTAGTGCGGCCATCGAAACTTATCCTGCTGTTCGTTGGAGAGTTCCATTGGACTCCTCCAAAAAAATATCCTTGGATAGTTTGACTGCAGGCTTGTTTAGAAATGTAAATACTGACTTAAGTAACGTTTTGATCAAGATTGTTCCGAGACCCAATGTTATTCCGGAAATCTACAGCATCGCCTTTATGCTAGATGATACTACCGGTGTACTCAGAGAGTATCCGTTTTATCATTCGCAAACAGGCGAGGTGTATGCCTGGGGTGATACCGTTGATTATTGCATTGATGGGGATCTATGCATGCGAGATTATCCGCATGACATCTATCGCAATGACGGGTGTGTTGTGGGGTGGACTTCCGAGAACATGAAAATGAATGACTCAACCTTGAAATTCGGCTTGGGGGGCGATTTCCAGTTTGAGCTTCTTAGTGAAGCCTTGGAACCTGGTGCGTCGACGCTGTATCCCCTCTGGGCTCCCGCAGCGTATTGCGCCGAAGAAAAGCTTTCTGAAGAAGATAACGTCAAGTGGTCTGGAGCTAATGTTGAAGGAACCTTTACCCGGACTGTAATGAATGTTTTGGGTGGTGAAGTGATAATCCTGGACATTGATAAAAGAGCTGAGATTCTTGATACAACAATTCGTTATTTGGGAAAGAGCAAGTCAATGCTTCTTCCGCTAAATGATCCTGTGGAAATTGCAATTACTCGCAAACGAATTCTGCAATTTGAAGCCAAGGCTGGGTTCAAGGCTCCGGAATACATGACGCTTAGTTATGATAGTTCCCGCGTGTCAGATTTTTCGAATCTTGATGTTGATTTCACTTCGATTCATGTGAAGGACGGGGATTCCTTGCCGTCTGATTTAAGATGGAGTGTGCTAGAGGGTGTTTTTGAAATGGTGGATACTTCATCTCTTGCATTTGTTGACACCGCAGTGATTTCTTCTGGATATGCGGCTCGCTTGAAGGTTTCTACAACCAAGTTTGCTGCAGGTCGTGATGCAACGTTGAAGATTTCCTTTACGGATAATCTTGGCAATGAACTTAAATTCCCGAAGGCTATTGACACCGCAATTGTTGAAACGCCCTTTGTCTTGGATACTACGTTCATTCTTCGCCCTGGCAGCTATGTTGTTCGTGGAGAATTACGAGATGCATGGGATTCCGTGGCAACCTTTACATCTCATGTCGTAGTTTCCTCCGAAATCCCTGCCGGTAAGGATAAGTGGATTATGGTTAATCTTAAGGCTGTTGACATGAAGAGCGTGGGCAAGGACGATGACCAGATTTTCTACTGGTGGAATGACAACGCCGACGTTGGGGAATTCTGGCGATACATCCGCTTTATTCCGGGTGAAGACTTAGCTGCAAATAGAGGTTATTGGTATAGCTCTCTGGAAGGTCGCTCTCTGAAAATCAATACATCCTATGTAGATAGTGTCTACGATGTGGTCTGGAACTTGGTCAATGGCTACGATGGCTGGAACCTTGTAAGCAATCCCCACAGCTGGGATATCGCGGTCCCAGATTCTTTGGATATGTCCTGCTGGGATGAAAGTGTTTCTAATTACGACGATTGTCATAATGTACTGCGTGGATTCAGGGCTGCCTGGGTTCATGTGGAAAAGTCCAACAAGGTAAAGTTGAAGGGCGAGCCTGTCTTTACTTCGGGTGTAGCCGGCTTCAAGAAGCGCGCCTTGGCGAAGGCCAAGAATGCGGAAAACTGGACCATCAGTGCTGTTCTTGCAGATAATCGTGGCCATCAGGATTTCTGGAACGTGTTGGGTATGGGCGAGGAGCTTGAAGGCTATGAACCTCCTGCCGGCATGGGCGACCAGGTGAATTTCTCCATCAAGAATGGCAAGAAGTTCCTGGCTAAGTCCGTGAAGGCCGCTCCCGCATCTTCCAAGGATGCTGCTGATCTGGAATGGGACGTGGTGCTGAGCGCCTCTTCTGATCGCAAGGGCAAGCTTTCATTCGATGGTCTGGATGGTATTGCCGGCTTTGGATATCATCTGTACGTGACTATGGATGGCAAGACTTCTGAATTAATGGCCGGTGATACGCTTCCTGTGGCCCTTAAGGCGGCAGGGACCACTGCCAAGGTTCGCGTCACCAAGGAAAAGCTGTATTTCAAGACCTCCGTGGATGGCCTCCGTATGGCACAGTCCGGAAACAAGTTGAATGTGAGCTTTACCGCTACCGAAAATCTGGCTGGTACCCGCGTGGTGGTGGATGTGCTGGGTATGGATGGCAAGGTGATTTCCTCCATCGCCGACAAGGCTGCGGCCGGAACCAACGCCGTAACTCTGGATGCCCCCAAGCCAGGCCTCTATATGCTCCGTGTCCGAGTGGCAAGTCAACAGGCTAGCCGCAAGATTTTGGTGAAATAAATCTCGAAATTTGCTGAAAATTGCGTTTTTTGGTTGAAATTTGGGAAAAGCCCTCTTTTGCGGGGGCTTTTTTTAATTACGAATTATGAATTATGAGGTACGAGAGTCCGCGAACGATGATAGACAACCGATAATAAATTCTTATAGATTAATAACAAAAAGTGATTAGTTGCCGGAAAATGATTGTTTTGGGCTATTTATTGCTTTTGATTATCAATCATCTGTTTTCAATTATCAATCATAAATAAAAACATTGCCATGGGTACCCTTTTATTCTAAATTTGGCGTCACTATGACAAAGGCTAAATTCATCAAATTCGTTATCGCATCGATTCTCGCAATCGTTGCTCTCTACTTGCCGTACGAATCCCTCGGTTTCGACGCTGCAAGTCCCATGGGCGTTCTGAATCCGCTGGAAATCCGCGTCATTGGCGTGTTCGTCATGGCTGCTCTCTTCTGGATTCTCCAACCGTTCCCGATTTGGTCCACCTCCATGTTGGTGATCGTTCTCATGATCATCACCATGTCTGACTCCGCCCTCTCTCCGTTCCGCGTTGACGGTGTTACCATGATTAGCCACAAGTCTGTGATGGCTACTTTTGCTAACCCGATCATCATGCTGTTCCTGGGTGGCTTCTTCCTGGCTGCTGCAGCAACCAAGTACAAGCTGGACTTGAACTTGGCTCGCGTGCTCCTGAAGCCCTTCGGCAAGAACCCGAAGTTCGTGCTTCTCGGCCTCATGCTCATCACCGCAGTGTTCTCCATGTTCATGAGCAACACCGCTACCGCTGCTATGATGCTCGCTATCTTGGCTCCGGTGCTCAAGCTCTTCGACGAAGACGACCGCGGTAAAGCTGCATTCGCTCTCGCTATTCCTCTTGGTGCAAACATCGGTGGTATGGGTACCCCGATCGGCACTCCTCCTAACGCTATCGCTCTTGGTGCTTTGAACGACGCTATCGCTCGTGGCGACCTGGCTGCAAATCCGGTTTCCTTCGGTCAGTGGATGGCTTTCGGTGTTCCGTACGTTATCATCCTTATGGTGATCGCATGGGTTCTCCTCATGAAGATTTACCCCATCAAGATGAAGCAGATGGTTCTGAACATTGAAGGTGCTGGCAAGTTCGATACCAGCCCCAAGGCAATCATCGTTTACATCACTTTCGTTCTCTGCGTTCTCCTGTGGGTCACCGGTAAGGGTGTTCACGGTATCAACGATAACGCTATTGCTATGATTCCTATGGCTGTGTTCGCCCTGACTGGTGTTATCACCAAGAAGGACTTGAACGAAATGAGCTGGGACGTTCTGTGGCTCGTTGCTGGTGGCTTTGCTCTCGGTGTTGGCCTCAACGCTACCGGTCTTGCCGCTCACTTGATCAAGACCATCCCGTTTGCAAGCTGGTCTCCGGTTGCTCTCATGGTCGGTTGCGGTATCATCTGCTTGTTCATGGCAAACTTCATGAGCCATACCTCTACTGCAACTCTTCTCGTTCCGATTCTTTGCGCAGTTGGCATTGCTTGCCAGGACAACCTCGTTGGCCTCGGTGGCGTTACCGCTCTCCTGGTTTCTGTCGCCTTCGCTTCTTCTCTCGGTATGTCCATGCCAATCTCCACTCCGCCTAACGCTCTCGCCCACGCTACCGGTTACACCGATACCAAGGGTATGGCAATCACTGGCGTTGTGATGGGTCTCGTCGGCCTCGTGCTCTCCTGGGGCATGATGATCCTCTTGGCAAACATCCACTTCTTTGGCACTCCGGCTCCGAAGGCTGAAGAAGCTGTTGCTGCACCTGCTGCTGTTGAAGCACCGGCTCCTGCTGCCGCTGCTGAAGCTCCGGCTGCTGTTGTTGATAGCACCGTCGCCCTCTCTGCAGACTCCGCTGCAAACGTTGTCGTTGACTCCGTTCCCGCAGTTCCGGCTGTAGAACAGGTTGCTCCGGTTGAAGCTGCCCCGGCTGCTGAAGCTAAGTAATTTTAGCGGAATAATCTGAAAAGATTGAGGACACCTCGGAAACGGGGTGTTCTTTTTTTTATAAAGAACACAAGTGCGCCGGGATGAAGTCGCGGCGCTTTCCCTAATCACAAAAGAAAAAGCCCCGCTTTCGCGAGGCTTTTTTCAGTGGTCGATACAGAACTCGAATCTGTGACCTCTACCATGTCAAGGTAGCGCTCTAACCAACTGAGCTAATCGACC
>JAKSIB010000029.1 GCA_024399065.1 Fibrobacter sp.
CTTTTTTTTGAGTATTAAGGAGTCTTTGTGTGAGTTTCTTTATATTCAAAACTATTTGATAAGAGTGTTCCTGAAAAAAGTAATGGTCGCACATTTTGTGCGACCTTTTGTAATTTGAACAGGGATGTTTGTTACAGGGACTTTTCTGCAGCAATCTTGTCGGCAAGTTCCTGTACTTTTTCAAGCGGCAACTTAAGGACTCTAGCAACGCGTTCCACAGGATCTCCTTCACGAAGGAACGCCTCGGCAGCTTCATTCTTGCCTTCGTTCTTGCCGTCAACGTGAGCGAGGACCATTCGGCCGATCTGTTCGTCAATGCTGATTGTACAGGACACTTGATCCTCCAGGATTTTCTTGTCGCGGTTAGCGTCTATGGTAATGCGTTTGACGGCATCATCCAAGACGGAGTCGTTGAACTTCTTGAGATCCACTACAATATACTTTACTTTTTCTGTTACTGGCAAGGGGGCGTCCGACGCATCACTGCGTTTTACCGCCTTGTCGCTGTAGATGTGCCAACTATCGTAAGTTTCTGCATTTCAACATTGATGTGCAGGCAGCTTTCGGTCTTGACGTGAATATCCATCCGCAAGTTCCGCAAACCGAGCCCGCTCAATCTCGGGGGAAAGCCCCAACATCTGCATGGCGGAACCAAGCTTTTCATTATCGTCCTTATGAAAAGTATTTTTATTTATACCTTAATGAATTTTTTAAAGAACGCTTGAACTTGAATGATGTTGTAAAATGCCCCGCTGAGCGGGGCTTTCTTTTTACCACTGGAAGGATCCGGTCATTGAGGCGTGATAGCCTTCGTAATCCCCGAAGAAACGGGAATATCTGGCGTGGAAACTGATCCAGCTCCAGGGCAGGATTTCAATACCTGCGCCAAGTTCCACATAATTGATGGTGGTTGCTTCGTTCAGGAATACTTTGTTCACACCGTGCTTTTCGTAGTCATGAATGTCGGTGAGGTTGCCGCCTGCCGCGGTGTCCTTGGCAACGGCGCTGGCGAAGAGAGTTCCTCTGGCGATGGCGTCTTTCAGGAGGCCGCTGCGGTGCCTGTAGGTGCCTGTCAGTTCCGTGTAGAGTTCCTGGCTGTTGGGGCCCAGTTCAGTAGCAAGATTTTGTCTGTAATGGGAGTAGGTGTATCCGCCGCCCTTGTGGTGGGTGTAGACCCAGGGTTCAACGCGGGTGTATTCCGTGTACCAGTCGAAATAGGCGGGGCCCAGGCGGAGGCTGTCGCGGGCGATGCCGATGGAGGCTGCCCACTTGTTTCCCCACCAGGAATCATCGAACATGCTGGTGGGAGTTTTCATGTCATCCCACATGAGCTCGCCGTAGATTTCCCAATGGGGAATGGTTCTGATGCTGATGTCGAAGGACATGGAAATGTTGTCCTGGTCGCCCAGGGTGTGTTCCTCGAAATTGTACATGAGGAAGGGAATGACATAGGCCCACTGGAAATCGCGGCCGCAGCTGTCGGCGTCTGCATTGGGGTTGGGATTTGCGGAAACGTTTTCGGTGGTGGTGCCGTACAGGGAGGTTTCGCTAAGGCCCAGGGTAATGTTCTTGGGCAAGTTCAAATCCAGACGGTGGGCGTGGAGGTACTTGCTGTAGCCCTTGCGGTCGGTGGGCATCATGGCGTACTGGGTGTAGACCACGGGGCCGACGGACAGCTGGTAGCCGAAATAGGGCATGGGAGCCGGGTTGTTGATTTTGGCGGATTCATCGTACCAGGGGCGGTAATTGTTCTTTTCGCCGCGGAGGATCACGTTGTTGCGGCGGGCGGGACCCCATTGGATGTAGTCGTAGCCGGTGAGCAGGGAAAGGGCGCTAAGTTCGTAGGAAACGTTGGCGGAGAACATGTCCCAGGTGCGGCGTGTTTCGCTCTGCTTGACGTAGGGGAGGCCTTCGTCGGGATTGAAGAAATGGTCCGGAATGAAACGGTTGGTGTAGTCGTTAACGACAAAGACCTTGGCGTTGAACTGGAACGCGTCGGTAAAGTGGCCGTCCAGAAAGAGTCGGACGGACATGTTGTTGTCCACATGGGTGGGGGCGTTCTTCAGGTTGGTAATGGCGAGAGAATCCACCAGCTGGGCGCGGATGTTCACCACCTTGTTCTTGGCGGAATCCTGAAGGACAAAATGGTTGACCTGAGGGTCGTTCGGGTTTGAACTGCGCGAAATCTGGGTTGCATTCGCAAAGGCTGTGCCTGCGAAAGAGCAAATCAAGGTCAGGGTAAGAACGATGTTGCGAAGGATCATAGGACGGCCTCTTTGAACAGAGCCAAGTGATGCTTGATGTAGGCTCGCTTTTCGGGCGCGTTGCTGCCTGCAATGGCGCGGGGCGCTGCGGAGACAATGCGGACCAGGCTGCGGAGGATGCGGAACTTTTTGGAAAGCCAGTAACCGCGGATTCCGAAATGCTTTTTGAAGACGTATTCCTGGGAACGGTCGTGCTGTAGGGCGCGGCTGAGGCTGCTCTTGGCGGAACCGCCACCCAGGTGGGTGATGGCGCTACGGTCGCTAATGAAGAACCGTGCGCCCTCTGCTCGGCAACGAAGCGCCATGTCGGCGTCTTCGTAGTACATGAATATCTTTTCGTCGAAGCCGCCGACGCGGTTCCACAGTTCTGCGGACATCATCCAGCAAACGGCGCTTGTCCAGTGGGTTTCCTTGATGCCCTCAAGTGCTGTTGTCTTAGGCGTACCTTCCAGAACTCGTGCAGCGCCTTCTTCGTTTCTGAAGGCGTTCATCAAAAAGTTTATGTACCCGATTCCGTCGGGACCCAGTCCTGCAAAGAAATTGTTCTGACGGGATCCATCCACGTTTAAAGTCGTGGGGGCGAGAACTGCATTTTCACCAACGCGTTCCAAGTCTTCGCGCAGTTTTACAAGAGCTTCCGCCTGGAATCTGGTATCGTTATTCAGCAAACAAACTGCATCAAATTCCACGCCGTCATTCAACAAGCCGCGAATGGCTCCGTTGTTGGCTGCTCCGAAACCAAGATTTCCCGCTTGCGGGTAAACGTGAATCTGCGGGTATTTTTCGGACGGGTAAAGCTCACGAATCTTTTCTACGGTGCCGTCGGTACTGCCATTGTCTGCAATAGCCACTACGAACTTCGGGGCTTTTTCTGCAGCAGTTTCTGCGCAGTCATTAGAAAGCAAAGGCGTAAGGTCGTTCAAGCAGGCCTTCGTCAGTTCCCATCCGTTATAAGTCACCAGGATAATCACAGTCGTATTAGCCATGGTGTACCTTCTGGAAAACTTCAATCAACTTGCGGGCGGAATTCTGCCAGCTGTACTTGGACAGCAGGGCGACTCGGGACGCCTCCGGCACCACCTTATGTTCTTTCCAGAACTGCTCAATTACATTGGCCATGTCTTCTGCCGATTTAGGATCGAAGTACAAACCGCAATCGCCCAGGACAGATTCCATCACCGTTCCCTTGGAAGTGAGAACCGGGGCGCCGTAGGCCAAAGCTTCCAAAGCCGGCAGGCCGAAACCTTCGTACACCGAGGGGAAAATCACGGCGGCGCTTTCCTTGTACAGATTGCGTAGTTCTTCGTCGGAAACAAAACCCTTGTGCTCAATGTTTGCAGCTACGCTGGAGGTTCTGAGCATGTCCTTGATAGTCTGGTTCTTCCAACCCCTTGGGCCGGTCATGACCAGCGGTACATCCATACCGCGGGTCTTCAAAATTTCCAGGGCGTGGACCAAAGTCTGCAAATTCTTTCGAGGTTCCAGACTGCCCACAAAAAGCAACTGGGCTTTGCGATCTTGCGCGGAACCATCCTTGCCGTTCGATGCGGAACAAGTAGGTTGGTTTACTGCGCAGCTCACCACTTCCACCTTATCCTTGTTCACCTTGGGATAAAAATGGAAAAGTTCGTTCTTGGTAAAATCAGAAACAGGCACGATTGCCGTAGCCTTCTTGATGGACTTTCCGCCGAAGGTTCGGGTAATCCAAAGCACCGACTTGCGCATTGTTTCTGGGAAGCGGCGATAAACGAAGTCGTGGATGGTCAGTACGGAGGCGATTTCCGTTGAACTAGAGATTTCCTTGTGGTCCTTTCCTGTTGCCTTGTAACCTTTGCTGAGACCTATCACTGGAATTGTCTGTTCCGGCCCCCAAATTACGTCGATGTGCTCGTCTTTGAGCGCCAAGGGCAAGGCCAGCTGCTGCCAAAGAATCCCTGGCAACTTTGTGGGTACCACCACGGTTTTCCACTTGGGATTGGTGATGTCGTAATCCACGGGGCTTGGGGAGAACAGCACGTACTCGTTTCTGATGTCCACTTGCTGGAGAGCGTCTAGGAGGCTGCGGGTGTACCTGCCGATGCCGCTGTTGTTGGTGCGCAGGCACTTAATGTCGATACCGATACGCATTATTCCTTCCCCCAGATTTTCTTTGCCATGGGAAGGCCCACCAGCGTGAACAAAACTCGCTTGAAGGTCTTGAGGAAGGAGGCCCTAAGGAACAGGTACTTTCTGTTCTTGAATACCCAGCAGAACCGGCCTGGCAAAACGAAGGCAACCAGTCGTTCCTGGGTGAGGGTCAAAAGTCTTTCGGCGAAGGAAACTTCCTCCGGGGAAAGTTTCAGCAAATCCTTGTGATCCAAGATGGTGGAAATCCACTTGTTCTGGATTTCGATGGTCTTGGTCATGGTGGTGTCGCCCTGTCCGCCTACGGCGTTTCCGCCATGGATGCGGTACTGGATAACCTTTTGGGGAATAGCCTTGATGCCGCCGTTCTTTTCGGCGATCATGGCAATCCAGCGGTCGTGAACGGTGACGCCCTCGGGAATGGGGAGGACTGTGTCCAAAAGGCTTGCCCTGAAGAGGCTGAGGCAACCAGTCACGTGGTTGATGCCTGCAATCTGGTGGCGGATGGTGGTGTTAATGTCGATGTTTCCCAGGACTCTCCAGGATTCGGCAGTTACATTGCCTTGTCCGTCGATAATTTCTGCATCACCGAAAACGAGGCTCGAGCCAGATAGTTCCTTTTCAAGAATTTCCAACTTGTTGGGGAGCCAGATGTCGTCCTGGTCGGCTAGGGCTATCAGATCGTCGGGGCCTAGCTGGGTGCGAGCCAGTTCAAGTGTCCTGGAAAATGCGGCTCGGTGTCCCTGGTTTACTTCGTGGATTTCCACGGTCAGGGGGAGCTTGTCCTTGTAGGATTCCAGAATCTTGGGGGAGGAATCCTTGGAGCCGTCGTCTACGGCGATGATCATATCTGCAGGTCTTGTCTGTGCCATAAGGGAATCCAGCATCTGTGACAGATACTGAGCTCCGTTATAAGTTGCAAGAACGATGCAAATTTTCGCCATACAACGAATATAGCAAGTTCATTTTCTCTCGTTGTTCCGCATTTTTTTATTTTATGGGATATAGAACGGTTCCCCATGGCGAAGAAAATTTTATTCATTTGCGATAAGAACGAATGCACCAGTTTTGGGCGTTTGACACTGAATTTGGCGAAGGCTGTGGCTTCTGAATACGAAGTTCACGTTTTGTGGCTCAAGACCCCGAAGTTTTTCCCCAATGCGAGTGCTGGGGCCGCTGCGGATTTTACTTCCCATGAAGTGTGGGCCAAGTCCCTTTATACGGGCTTTATGAGTTTCCGCGCCCCGCTGAAAAAGATGGTGGGCGAGGTTCGTCCGGATGTGGTTTTCTTTATTCGTCCGGAACTGGGTTTCTTGGTGCCGGTGGCTAACAGTGCGTTGAAATCCGTTGGCCTGCGTGACTCCAAAACGGTGATGTTTGTTCACGATACATTTGCAGAAACTTTGTATCCCACAAGCATCAAGTTTAGGCTGCTTAATTTGTTCTACATCAGGGACTGCGTCAAGGCAAATTCCTTTGTCTACAATTCGGAATGGACCCGCGGTGAAGCCGCTGTCCACTTTGGCCCGAAAATGTCCGATGCCCCGGGTGCTGTAATCGGTTGCCCCATTGATTCCGCTCTTTTCTGCAAGCCGGAAGTGCCCGCCACCGATGAAGAAAAGAAGGCTTTCCGCCGAAAGCATGGCATGCGCAATTTCTATGGCATGTGCTTGAACGTCAGCCTTGATGAACCGCGAAAGAATATTGATACCTACTTCGAACTGGCAAGGCTCCGTCCGGATGTGGCCTTCGTACGCGTCGGGAAGGTTTCTGAACGTCTCACGGAAATCATCAACGTGAAGAAACTTTACAACGTCTTCCATTTTGAACGTTTTTCCGCAGACGAATTGCGTGAGTTCTACCGCCATTCCGACTTGATGGTTTACCCGTCTTTGCTTGAAGGTTTTGGCCTGCCGCCTATTGAAGCCATCGCCTGCGGAACACCTGCCCTTTGTGCCGCTACGTCCGCTGTAAAGGAAAATCTGGAAGGCGTGTGCCCGCTGATCGATCCGCCTACGGACGCAGAAGCCTACGCCAAGGTGGTTGACCGCGTTATCGCTGGCGAGAACGTTATCAACGAAGACGCTGCCCAGAAACTTCTGAACCGTTGCTCCATGGAAGAATTTTCCAAGCGTGTCCTGGCTGCGTTGAAATAAACCTTTGCAATCTAAGCATAAAAAACGCCTCTCTTTCGAGAGGCTTTTTAATTTTTTCGAATCCGGAATGACTTAGTTCTTGTCTTTCCAGACCTTGATCAGGCTACGGTTCTTACGCAGGGCAAGCCACAGGGTGGGCCAAATCAGAATCAAGTCGCGGATCAAGCTTGTCCATGCTTCAGCCTTGTCCTGGGCACCTTCCAGTTCGAAGCAACCGCAGGTAATGCCAAGGTCGTTCCACAAAGCCCAAGCGAGAGCGATGATGAAGCTAACGAACATCCAGAAGATGGCGAAAGCGGATTCCTTGACGAAGGGGGTGAAAATCATGGCCAGACCGAACCAAAGTTCAAACTGCGGGTAGACCAGAGCAAAGAAGTTGTTGGCGAAGTCCACATGCAGGGCAGAGAAGAACTGGTACTGTGCTACCAGAGTTGCAAACTGGTGCGGGTCCTGGATCTTGAAAATGCTGGCGAAGATGAACATGCCGCCAATGCCTACGCGGAACAAGGTTTCCAGTGCGCGGATGGCAAAATCCTTCTGCAGTTTGTAAGCAGGGAAGCAAAGACCTGTAGCGATCACGATAGCCGCAAGACCCACGTGAATATTGTAGCGGTATGCCTTAGGCCAGAGATCGATAAGCCAATCCTGGTCGGTAAAGGTCAGGAAAGATTCCGGGAAAGAAATTTCGGCAACGCCGATGGCCACGAGAATAGAGGCTACCAAAAGCAGTGCCGCAGAAATAATCGTGTTTTTGTTGCATGCAAAAGCCATTAGAGAACCTCCGCCGGCTTTGCCAGGACATCCTGGCTTCCGATCCAGTCGACAGACTTTGCGTCGTCGACACGAATGTTATTGATGATGGCGAGGGCAATGCAGAAAACGGCAATGCCGATAAGCACAATCCAATTCAAGGATTTCAAATAATTCTTGGTCCAGTCAATAATCTTTTTCATGCCCATAAGATACAAATTCTATAGGGAATGGCCAATTCCATTTTGCAAATATTCTAGATTTGAGGAAAAACTTAGGCCAAAGGAAAAGTGAGGCTAATGTGGAATCCAAGAATTCCCTTCTGAAACCGTTTATGAATTCCCGGAAGATTTATGTACCGGGTAAGATTTATCCTGATATCCGCGTGGGCATGCGCGAAATCCAGACCGAAGATCCTCTGACGCCTTGTGTTCCTGTTTACGACACTAGTGGACCTTACAGCGATGAAAACGCTACCATCGACGTGACCAAGGGTATTGAACGTTTCCGCGAAAGCTGGATTGCTGAACGCGGCGATGCCGAACAGCTGGACGACATGACTTCCGCTTACGGCCGTGCCCGTCGTGAAAATCACGAACTGGACCACTTGCGTTTTAATGCAGTTCATCATCCTATGCGCGCCAAGGCTGGCCACAAGCTGACCCAGCTGGACTACGCCCGCGCAGGTGTGATCACCAAGGAAATGGAATACGTTGCCATCCGCGAAAACCAGAAACTGGATGAATTGAGCGTGAAGGGCACTCCGGTGACTGCAGAATTTGTCCGCCAGGAAGTTCTTGCTGGTCGCGCCATCATTCCGGGAAACATCAACCATCCCGAATGCGAACCCATGATCATCGGTACAAATTTCCTTACCAAGATCAACAGCAACATTGGTAACTCCGCCATCACCTCTTCCATCGAAGAAGAAGTGGAAAAGATGGCCTGGTCCGTGCGTTGGGGCGCTGATACCGTGATGGATCTTTCCACCGGTAAGCACATTCACGAAACCCGCGAATGGATTATCCGCAATAGCCCCGTACCTATCGGAACTGTGCCTATCTATCAGGCTTTGGAAAAGGTGAACGGTAAGGCCGAGGAACTGACCTGGGAACTTTACCGCGATACTTTGATTGAACAGGCTGAACAGGGCGTGGACTACTTTACCATTCACGCAGGCCTGTTGCTGGAGCACATTCCCATGTGCGCCAAGCGTACCACCGGCATTGTAAGCCGCGGTGGCTCCATTCTTGCTCTGTGGCAGATGCGTCATCACCAGCAGAACTTCCTGTACACTCACTTCCGTGAAATCTGTGAAATTCTCGCTCAGTACGACGTGGCTGTTTCTCTGGGTGATGGTCTTCGTCCGGGTTCTCTGGCAGACGCCAATGATGAAGCTCAGTTCGGAGAACTGGATACTCTTGGCGAATTGACCAAGATTGCCTGGGAATACGGCGTTCAGGTGATTATCGAAGGTCCGGGTCATGTGCCCATGCACAAGATTCAGGACAACATGGCACGCCAGCTGGAAAAGTGCCACGGCGCTCCCTTCTACACTCTTGGACCTCTCACTACCGACATTGCTCCCGGTTACGACCACATTACCTCTGCCATCGGTGCTGCACAGATCGGCTGGTATGGTACCGCCATGCTTTGCTATGTGACTCCCAAGGAACACCTGGGCTTGCCGGACCGCGATGACGTCCGTGCCGGCGTGGTGACTTACAAGCTGGCCGCTCACGCCGCTGACTTGGCCAAGGGCCATTATGGTGCAGAGTTCCGCGACGATGCTCTTTCCCGCGCCCGTTTTGACTTCCGCTGGAACGACCAGTTCGCATTGTCCCTGGATCCGGAAAAGGCCATGGAATTCCATGACAAGACTCTCCCTGGTAGCCAGGCAAAGTCCAGCCATTTCTGCTCCATGTGCGGTCCCAACTTCTGTAGCATGCGCATTAGCAAGGCTATCCGCAACTTCGTGGATTCCGGCGACGTAGGCGATGTCTAATTCTTAGGGAATCTCAAACAAAGAAAAAATCCCGACGGTTTGAACCGCCGGGATTTTTAATTAGGTTGTGCGCGGGTGAGGCCCGCACCACCAGTATGTCATCCCGGCCTCCGAGCCGGGATCTCCTTTATTTTACGCCAATCAAAGACAGGTCGCGAACTGCGCCCTTGTCTGCGCTTGTTGCCATGGCGGCGTAAGCCTGGAGAGCCTTGGAAACAACGCGGTCACGAGAAACCGGCTGCCATGCCTTGGCGCCACGAGCTTCCATAGCCTGGCGGCGTGCTGCAAGTTCGTCGTCGGTGAGCTGCACGTTGATGGTGCGGTTCGGAATATCGATTTCGATTACGTCACCGGTTTCAACGAGGCCGATGTTACCCTTGTTGGCAGCTTCCGGAGAAGCATGGCCGATGGAAAGACCGCTGGTACCACCAGAGAAGCGACCGTCGGTAAGGAGAGCGCAGCTCTTGCCCAGGTGACGGCTCTTCAGGTAAGAAGTGGGGTACAGCATTTCCTGCATGCCCGGACCACCCTTAGGACCTTCGTAGCGGATCACTACAACGTCACCGGCCTTCACCTTGTCGCCAAGGATGCCGTTGACGGCGTCTTCCTGAGATTCGAACACCACTGCGGGGCCGGTGAACTTCCAGATGGATTCGTCAACGCCTGCGGTCTTCACGATGCAGCCGTCCTGAGCCAGGTTACCGTACAGAACGGCGAGGCCGCCATCCTTGGTGTAGGCGTGTGCGCCATCGCGGATTGCGCCAGTTGCGCGGTCCATGTCCAGAGATTCGTAGTAGGTGCTCTGGCTGAAAGCGACCAGGTTGTACTTGCGGCCGGGGCCTGCCAGGTAACGCTGCTTGATTTCTTCGGTTGCGTTGCCGCGGACGATGTCGTTAATTTCAAGAGCTTCGCCCATGGTTGCTGCGTGAACAGTCTTTGCATTCTTGTGGATGAGGCCCATGCGGTCCAGTTCGCCAAGGATGCCCATGATACCGCCAGCGCGGTTCACCTGTTCGATATGGATGTTGTGAACGGTGGGAGCAACCTTACAGATGCAAGGAGTGTTCAGGGAAAGACGGTTGATGTCCTTCATGGTGAAGTTGACGCCAGCTTCCTGTGCAACAGCCAGCAGGTGGAGCACGGTGTTGGAGGAACCGCCCATGGCGATGTCCAGACGCATGGCGTTTTCGAAAGCGTCCATGGTAGCGATGCTACGGGGGAGGATGCTTTCGTCGCCTTCGTCGTAATACTTGTGGCAGAGTTCCACGATGCGCTTACCGGCTGCTTCGAACAGCTTCTTGCGTTCGGAGTGGGTGGCGACGATGGTGCCGTTGCCCGGGAGAGAAAGGCCAAGAGCTTCGGTGAGGGAGTTCATGGAATTTGCGGTGAACATGCCGGAGCAGGAACCGCAAGTGGGGCAAGCGTTAGCTTCGATAGCGGCAACTTCTTCGTCAGAAACGGAGTTGTCTGCGGAGTCGATCATTGCGTCGATCAAGTCGAGAGCGCGATCCTGGCCGTCCTTAGTGGTGACGTGACCAGCTTCCATGGGACCGCCGGAAACAAAGATTGCCGGAATGTTGAGGCGCATTGCAGCCATGAGCATACCCGGAGTAACCTTGTCGCAGTTGGAGATGCAGACGAGAGCGTCGGCGCGGTGTGCGTTAGCCATGTATTCGGTAGAGTCTGCAATGAGGTCGCGAGACGGAAGGCTGTAAAGCATGCCGTCGTGGCCCATGGCGATACCGTCGTCCACAGCGATGGTGTTCATTTCCTTAGCAACGCCACCTGCAGCTTCGATAGCGCGGGCAACGATCTGACCCACGTCCTTCAGATGAACGTGACCCGGAACGAACTGGGTATAGCTGTTAACAACGCAAACCACCGGCTTACCAAAGTCTTCCACCTTGGTACCAGTTGCGTGCCAAAGGGCACGTGCACCGGCCATTTCGCGGCCTTCCATAGTCTTCAACGAACGAAGTTTCGGCATAATGTTACCTCATAAATTGCGCAGTTCCGTATATGCGGGGCGGGGCTGCGCCGATTCCATAAAATTTGAACAGGAAAAAATATAGTAAAGGCTTGAAATCTTTAATCTCTGCATCCCTCAAATCGGACGAAATCATTGGATTTTACGAGCTTGAGCGCTAGCCTTGCCAAGTTCTGCGCTTTGGGATGGAATCGGTCAAGATCTTCAAGACTTAACGATATGAATCTTGAATTTTTCTTGTTTACGGCTAAATCTACGTGCAGTGCGGGGTGTTCGCACATGTCTGTTATAACGCTGTAGTCTTTTTCGGGCCTGTAATTGATGATTTCTTCAATTAAAAGCAATACTGAATCTTGTTGCAAATCGTCACGGGAGCATCTCGTTGTATCGTCGTGAAAACTTATGTTCATGGATTTGAGTTGCGTGAAATCCCTGTGTACGGATAAATTAGCCTCGAAACGGAAATCTTCCTGTATGAATATGTTGAAGTCACTGCTTGTATCCGCGTTAGGGTGAATACGGTAAAATTCATCTAGGGGAAGTTCCTGGCGCTTTGTTTCAAAGACAAATCCGATGCAGCGGTTTACGAAATGCTCGTATCCGGTAAGCATGACAAAGAATATGACGAAGGTCCCGAAAATGCATAGAAACCTCCTTTTAATTTTTTTGCTGGCTAGGAAATAAAAAGTGGACAGAGGGAGAATGGAAAAAAACAAGCCGCAAAGAATACTTCCCATAACAAAGAAATGAAATGGTTCGTTTAAGTATTCTTGATCTGCTTTAAACAGAAATGGGGAAATGGAAAAGAAGGCAAGAATAAGGACCGATAGTAAAATGGAAAGGATTTTCCCGACGAGAAATACTTTACGTTTGTTGCTGAATTTATTTGTAATGAGCCCGGCTGCCCATGGAATTAAGGCTAAAATGACTAAGACGGCGATGTTGAAAATGAATATGAAATAGGGATCAGTTGGTTCCATTGGTTAAATCCTGGCAAAGATTGCGTTGAGGCTGAAGCCGCCGTGGCTTGTTTCGATGAGTCGTGCGGCTGGATTTTTGCGGGAGTCCAGGGCAGGGCAGGCTTTCAGCAAATTTTCGGTACAATCCTTGGGCGCTAGGATTGCGATGACTGCTCCCTTGAATTCATTGAGTTTCTGCCCGATTTTTGTGTACAGCTTGGGAGCGTCAAATGCCAGGCGCTTGCCGTAGGGCGGGTTTAATAAAATCACAATGTTGTGGGCTGTATCGTTTGCGGATGGTCGAACTGCGCAAATGTCATCAATGGTGTAGCTAAAGAAATCCTTCAGCTGCGGGTTGATGGTGACCGCGTCGGGATTCGTTTTCGCAATTTCTGCCAGCGGGCTTGCTTCCGCATTGTGCTTGATGATGCTGATGGGGCGTTCCGAAATGTCGGAGGTAATGATCTGCGGGGCGCTTTCGGCAGGTTCCGCGCCCTTCAGAATGAAATTCCAGGTGCCTTCCTTAAAGGCGGGCTGATGCTTTAAGGCAAAGTCCCTGCACTTTCCAGGAATCAGGCCGTTTGCGATGTAGGCCGCTTCCAGCGAGAAGGTGCCGCTGCCGGCCATGGGGTCGATGAAGGTTATGAGGTCGCTTCGCTTTGAGGTATGAGGTCGCTCGCAACGCTCGCTTTGAGGAGTCGTTGATGCAGTGTTGTCTCCTGACGCCTGAAGCCTGGAGCCTGGAACCTGAAGCCTGCATGCCTCGAAAATCATTGCTGCTGCAATAGTTTCTTTCAGGGGGGCTTCTGCAACAAAACGCTCATGACCGCGCTTGTAAAGTTCTTCGCCGGCCAGGTCCAGCCAAAGGGTGCAGCGGTCGTCTTGCAAATTGATGTACAGGTTTTGCGGATACGAGTCTGAATTGGAACCTGTTAAGGCCTTGGCGATAATCGTAGCCACTCTTTCTTCGATGGCTCCTGAATGATAGAGCCTTGAATGCTTGCAGTTGACGTGCAGCTCCAAATTGGCACATTTCCCTAAAAACAATTCCCAGGGTACCGCGGCTGTGCCCTTTTCCAACTGTCCGAAATTCTCTGCCTTGAAACTAGCGATTTCCATGAGAATGCGGTTGGCGATGCGGCTGTAGGCAACGGCCTTCCAGGCTTCCGTGATCTTTGCGGTAAATTCCACCTTGCCGTCGCCCGCGACATTTATATCAGCGACATTTATATCAGCGACACGCTCCACTCCGATGTACTTCAATTCCTCTGCCAGAGTCTCTTCAAAGCCCAATGGAGCCACCGCAATAAATCGGTGGGGCTTTCCGATTACATGCTTCTTGATTCTTTTTTCAAGTGCTGAATTTTTATCGGAAATGTCTTTCTTGGATGCTTCGGCCATATTTTCAATATAGAAAATCAAGCGTTTTCTTAAGTGTTCCGTTTTATCGACAAAACGAATAAAATAACGTTTGTAGCGCGTTGTATACACATTGTCATACAACAAAAACGCTGTTTAAACTTGTGTTTACATTGAACGTTTTGTCAAGGAAAAAACATGAAAAATTAAATTAAAATTTATAGTGATTTTGCTCACATTCGTAAAAGAATAATGTACATTTGACCCCGAACAATGAACAACCTGAAGGGGGGCCGATGGCTGTTGTTTCTGTCAGGATGGATGACGAAGTAAAAAAACAATTCGAACAGTTCTGTGATTCCATAGGAATCTCTGTTTCTGCTGCAGTGAATATGTTTGCTCGAATGGCTCTTCGCGAAGATCGCCTGCCTTTCGACGTAAAAGGTAACTCCGCCCCAGAAGCCAAAAAGGTCTAAAATTGTTTTGTTAGTTCAAAAAAAACGGTGCCGAAAAGCATCGTTTTTTTTGTTTTCTGAAAATCTTGGGAAGGCGGTAGGCCGCCTGTGAAAATTAGAACTGGAAGTAAATGAACGGGCAGGAATCTGCGCTCATGAACTGGTAAATCACGAAGATGATTACGGCAGTCACTGCGACCATGGCCGGGATGGGCAAGGTTGCGAAGGTGATGCGGTAACGACTCTTGACCTTCTTCGGAATCCAGTGGATTAACATACCGGCCACAAACACCAGGATGATGTTGATGTGTTCCCAGGCGATAGTGGGGATGGTTTCCCACTTCCAGGCGGTACCCATTTGCTGCACCATGTTCTTGGCGGTGTTCCAAGCCACTTCGTTTGCTTCGGCCGGGTCCAGGTTGGAACCTGCGCGGAAGAACAAACGGGTGAAGGTGATGAACACGAAGGTCAAGGTGACATTCCAGGCCGTATAGAGCCAATGATAGGTCTTGTCGCTGAACAGACGGAAAATCATCACGGAGTAAATACCGAAGAACAGAACGCCGAACCATACGGAGGTGATGGCGAAAATGGGGTAGCCCCAGTTCTTGAAGATGATGGCGCTTGCTGCGAACAGGGCAAAGGATGCTCCTGCACGGAAGTTGATGCCGCGCTTTACCCAGAACTTGTTGAACACCTGGCCAAAACCGTTCAAACCACCCCAGATAATGAAGTTCCAGCTGGCACCGTGCCACCAACCACCGATAATCTGGGTGGACATGGCGTTCATATTGGTGGTGATGAACTTGCGGGATTCAGGCTTGAAGTAGGCAAACAATGCGATGTAAAGGAGGAACAGGCCGATGCCCAGGCCAACCCAACCGCTGCCGGAAAGGATGATGGCCACCAAGCTGATAAAGCCAATCCAGAAATAGGTGCCGATACTTGCGCCGCGGTTACCGCCCAGAGGGATGTAAACGTAGTCGCGGAGCCAGCTAGAAAGGCTGATGTGCCAACGACGCCAGAATTCTGTGGGAGACAGGGCCTTGTAAGGGCTGTTGAAGTTCTGGGGCAGACGGAAACCCATCAGGAGGGCAACACCAATGGCGATGTCGGTATAGCCGGAGAAGTCGGCGTAAACCTGCAGGGAGTACGCAAACAGGGCGATGAGGTTTTCAAGACCGGTGAACAGGAGCGGGGTGTCGAAAACGCGGTCCACAAAGTTTGTGGCCAGGTAGTCGGAAAGGATGATCTTCTTGGCGAGACCGTTCAGTATCCAGAAAACGGCAATGCCGAAAGTACGGCGGGGGAGGAAGAACTTCTTGTAAAGCTGCGGGACAAACTTGTCGGCACGAACAATGGGACCAGCCACCAGCTGCGGGAAGAATGTGAGGTAGAAACCAAAGTCGAGAATGTTCTTTACGGCCTTGATCTTTCCGCGGTAAATGTCGATGCAGTAACTCATGGCCTGGAAGGTAAAGAAGGAAATACCCACCGGCAAAATAATGCGGTCCACCATGGAGTTGGTATTGAAAATTGCGTTGCTTGCTGCGGCAAAGAAGTTGTAGACGTGGAGCTCGATTCCGAAGATATCGTAAAGAACATCCAGGAAGAAGTAGGCGTACTTGTAGTAGCAAAGAACCAGAAGGTCGATAATCACGGCGGCGATCATCCAGACTTTCTTTTTCCAGTTCACGTCGGACTTTTCGATGAACTTTCCGATAAAGAAGTTTGCTACTACGCAGAAGGCAAGGATGCAGACATAGCTTCCGCTAGTCTTGTAGTAGAAGAACATGCTGGTCGCAAACAGGAAGGTGTTGCGCAGCAAGATACGGTTGTGAACCAAGGTCAGAAGAGCAAAAACGACGGCGAAGAATCCCCAGAAGTAGAACTGGGTAAACAGCAGGGGGCTGTTGGGGTCGAATGCAAATGTTCGAGTAAGGAATGGAATAATATAATCGAGCATGGTAACTATTTAGATGAAGTATCGGTTGCTGTGGGCGTTTCTGCTGCCGGCTGTGCAGGAGTTGTTGTTGTAGCAGTGTCGGCCTTTACGGGCTGAGGTGGCGGAGCTACAGGTTCCTGTGCCGGAAGGCTTCCGATGTGGTCCATGTAGGTGTTGATGAATGCCTTGTAGAACATATCGCCCAGCAGGTTGTAACCAGCCAGCTTAAAGTGAACCTTGTCGCCCTTGGCGAGATCGGCTTTTTCCCACTTGGCCATGGAACCGAGGCCACCCATGATGCTGAACTTGTCCCAAACACCTGCCTTGTGCTTCTTGGCTGTATTGAAGAATGCCTGACGTGCCAATTCACCGTTGGGGTGCTGCACGTAACGACGCTTCTTTACCTTACGGTACATGTCGTTGTTTGTTTCAAAGATGAAAGCCACGTTGGGGTTGATTGCCTTGAATCGGGTAATCAAAGTGTCATAATTGGCGCTGAAACCCTTGGCATCGAAATGTTCCACGTTGGCATCGTTAATGCCGATGGCGAAGATGATCAAGTCCGGCTTGTAGAACTGCAGTTCATTCTCAATGCGGGGGCATACTTCCTTGTAGTAGTTGGGAACGCGTGCACCGTTGATGCCTACGCTTGTGTAGGTAATGCCCGGATTGTCTGTTTCGGAAAGAATGCCGGTGAGAGTAAAACGGGGGCGGGAACGCTGTATCAGTGTGGCGGAATCAACCACGGCGCTGTCTGTGGCTGCGTTTGCAGAATCTGCCTGGGTGGCGGTCACTGCGCCGTCGATCATCTTGTTATTGACTGCTTCTTCCTGGTTCAAGCAAGCGGTGTCGAGAACGTCGCATTCCCCTTGGAACATGGAATCGCGGGCCACATTTGCGGGATCCGGCAAAGCAATGTTCCGTGGAATTTCCACCTTCTTCACTGTGTCCACGGGAGCCTTGGCGGAGTCTGCCTGAGTGGTGTCTGCGTTAGCCTTTGCAATGGAGTCCTGCACCAGGGAGTCCACGATGAACTGCGCGACGGTTGCCTGCTGCAAACTGTCGATCCAGCGGAACTGAATGTTGATGGAGTCGATGGGGCGGGGGCTGGTGAAAAGGTAGCTCTGGCTTACGGAATCGTGAACGCCGTAAATGTCTGTGGAGTCCACGCGCAATACGGGAAGAACATCGCCGTTGTCGCTATAGCCGAAGAGACGGAACCTTGTTTCTCCCCACATGGGTTCCGTATTGTAACGGTCCAGAAGAATGGAAATTTCTGCGCGGGGGTCGCTGGTGCTTACTGCTATGCCCAAGATGCCGAGAGGTTTCTTCACTTCGCGAAGCACGTTCTTGCTCATGTCCCAGATACCTTTGTAGTAGCTGCCATAAGAAGACGGAGTGTTCGTCTTTGCTGCAGAGAACGGGAATACGAATCCGCGGCCTGCGTTTGCGCCTGGGTATTCCTTAATCAAGTGCTCGCGGATGCGTCCGGAAATAACGTCAGCCTGCAGGTGGGAACCGCCGATGTGCATGATGCGCACTTGGCCGCGATTCTCGAAAACCAAGGTGTCCAGCTTCTTGAAGAAGGGTTCGAAGGACGCGCTTCCGCTGGGGAACTGGATGACGTTCAACGTGGTGTCAATGAAATCGTACTTGGCGATATCCAGAGGGTAGCTGCCGGGAGTAACGCTCAAGTCCTTTGCGCTTGCAAGACCAGCGAGGCAAAGAACCACAAGAACGAAAAGCGTCTTGAAACTACGGGTCATTTTTTAGCCTCCGGTGCAACCTTTGCTGCTTTTGCGTTAGTTGCGGAACCGGAATTTTTGTCTGCGGACTTGGCCTTTGCTGCATCTGCCTTGGGTGCGTTTGCTGCGTCAGCCTTGGCGCTGGTCTTTACGCTGTCTGCGTAGGACTGGATTTCCTTAAGCTTTTCGTCGCTGATATTGTGACGGTCGCGGAACTTGAAGAAGTCGTAGTGCATGCGGAGTGCTGCACAGAACAAGTCGCCCATGTAGGCTGCGCCGCGGCGGGTAAAGTGAATGTGGTCGGTAAAGCCGAGGGCAGGTTCTCTCTTCACCCACTTCATCATGGAACCATTGCCGCCCATGACGCGGTGCATGTCCCAGTAGGCGAGGCCGTTGTCCAAGGCTACCTGGCGCAAGGTCTTGATGGTGAGGGCGAGGGCCGGATAAGTCTTCCACTGGCCGTCCACCTGCTTTGCCATGTCTGCAGGACCGATGAACAAAATGTCTGCGTCCGGATTTGCCTTCTGGATTGCCTGGATTTGACGTGTGATAATCTTCTTGGTCCATTCGATGTTGCCGGAGTTTGTGCCCGGAACAAGGTTGCCGCCGTATTCCATAATGATGAGGCGAGCATTCATGGCCTTGTAGGACTCTGCCAGAAGTTCGGAATCGATGCGGTGGAAGATGGTGCCGGAGCTGCCGCGCATAGCAACGTTGTCCACAGCCACACCATACTTGCCGTCTGCAGAGATGGCGTAGATTTCAGTGTTGCCGGAAAGGTAAATCTGTGCGCTAGAGGTGGTGTCCGGAAGCTTCCAGGTGTACACGCTCAGCTTCTTCATCTTTTCGACGGTGGGAGCTTCAGCCTCAACCTTCTTCACAGTCTTTTTAGGCGGCTTGGCCTTCGTGGCGGAGTCAGCGTCTGCAGGAATTTCTTCGATGAAGGTCCTTTCGTAGACGAGCTTTGCCTTCAGGTTGCCGCGGTTAGCTGCAAGAACCTTCACAGTGTTGTAGCCACCGACGTGGGGGAAGTTGTCCTTGCGTTCTTTACGCTTTCTGATGGTGATGACAGCGTTGCCCTTCAGGTCGGCGAACTGTGCCAGCGGGCCGTAGCGGCCGTGGTCTGCTTCTTCGTCCTTAGGTCCGAAAAGAATGTAGCGGGTGAGGTCGCCGGAATTGGAATGACTGGTGGTCTGGGACGGAACCGTAAGAATCGGTGGCATCATGCCCGGACCAGCACCGCCGAATTCAGACTGCAGGTCTTCGCGGATGGTTGCGGAAATACGGTCTTCTTCCAACTGGGAGTCGCCGTAATGCACAATGTGAACCACACTGCTGTCCATCTCAGCCAACTGCAAGTGCAGGAAGAATCGGTCGAACCAAGTGGGGTCGTTGTCCGGCAAGTCGAAACGAGTCTTGCCGTTCTTGAAAAAGTCCTCGTAAAACTTCAGGGAATCAGAGAATTCTGCAAATTCCTTCTGGCGTGTTGCTTCCATCATTTCTCGGATGGCCGCTTCCGGATCCACAGCAGCAGAGTCTGCGGTAGAATCAGCCGGTTCCGCCTTTACGAAAATGTCGGTCAGCTTGGGGTAGCGGAGTGTAACGTCGCCTACATGAATTCCCCCTTCGGGATACACAACGGCAATGACGCCGAGAACCACGAAGAGACTTAAAATGCTAAGTAAAGTTTTTAAAGGAGACATTCTTTTTAATTACGAGGTACGAATTATGAATTACGAAATTAGAGGTATAGTTAATTATGATGTATGAATTACGAAGTACGAGAATAATCGATTCGGCTATGCCGACTTATAAATTCTCATAAATCATAACTCATAATTCATAATTGCGAAGCTACAGTGCAGCCTTGATAGCTTCGATGTTTCCAACGTGCATGGTGCCGTCGCGGAGGTCCTTGTATTCGAACTCGCCGGCCTGAGCCTTGTCGCCATCGACGTACACAACGATCTTTGCACCCTGGTAGTTGGCTTGGTCCAGCTGCTTGCCCATCTTCATGGAAGCCAGCGGATGGGAGACGGAACTGCCGAGACCGCGGAAAATCTGTGCGGTTTCGAAGACCTTCTTCATGTCGTTGGTGAAACTTGCGATGTAGAAGTCGACGCTCTGCTTGGGATCAGGGAGCTTGCCGTGTTCACGCAAAAGGTCTGCGAGAACCACGTCGCCCATGCCGAAACCCACGCCCGGGATACGGTCACCGCCAAGCTTTTCAGTCAAGCTGTCGTAACGACCACCGCCAGCGATAGCGCGCATGGATTTACCCTTGTCGAATACTTCGAACACGATGCCGGTGTAGTAGGCGAGACCGCGGACGATAGAGAGGTCGAGGTTAACGCACTTGCCAAAGCCTGCGGCTTCCAAAGTGGCAAAAAGATCCTGGATTTCAGCGAGAGCTGCAGTTGCTGCTTCACTCTTGACTGCAGCCTGGACTTCTTCGATGGACTTGCAGCTCATGAAGGCGTCAAGCTTTGCAACCTGTTCTTCGAAAAGGCCTGCGTCGGCTAGAGCCTTGGCAAATGCTTCCGGACCGATTTTCAAGCGGCGGTCGAGAACGGGGTAAACGAGAGCCGGGTTCGGTGCGCCAATTTCTTCGAGATAGGTGGCCAGAAGCTTTCGGCTGGAAACGCCAATAGCGAAATCGGTGTCCTCGAGACCAAACTTGCGGAGCATGGTGGCGATAGCTGCCATCAAGTCGGCTTCTGCATAAATGCTTTCGGTTCCGATGATGTCCATGTTCAGTTGGAAGAATTCGCGAAGGCGGCCCTTCTGAGCCTTTTCGTAACGGAACAGGCGGGGCATGCTGAACCACTTGAAGGGCTTCTTCAGTTCGCGAGCCTTCTGGATTACCAAACGGGCCAAGGTCGGAGTCATTTCCGGGCGCAGAGCAATGGCGCGGTCGCCCTTGTCCACAAAGTTGTAAAGCTGGCTTACGATTTCTTCACCGGACTTTCCAGTGTACAGCTCCAGGTGTTCAAACATGGGGCCTTCGTATTCTTCGTAGGCGAATTCTTCGGCGGTTTTACGCCAGGTGTCAAAGATATAGTTCTGAATGCGCTGTGCTTCAGGATAAAAATCGCGTGTGCCCTTGGGCAGCTGGGGAATTTCAATACTCATAGTGCTGCCAAATTTAGCAAAAGGTGAATGACGCGAAAAAATTTGGATCTAAAAACACCTTGTTTTCGGATTTAAAATTAACCGCTATTTTCCAGTGAACTGATTATACATCTGGGCGGTGCTCAGGAATACCGTTCTCTCAATGCTGCTTTCGCTAGAAGCAATGTTGGTTGCCGATCCTATCTTCTGGCCGGAGGCAACGTCGTATATCTCGGAGGTCACTGAAAAGCCTTCTTCTGATCTGACGATATAGGCTTGGGTGATAAAGGCAGCATTGAAACTTTTGCCAACCTGGACAAGGCAATCCAAGTCACATTCTTCGAGAGTTTTACCTCCCATAAGCAAAGGCTGGACGTTTTCCCTCATGAGGGTTAAAATCTCGGTGGTAAAGGTTTGCTCGGTAATATCGTGCATGTAGCGGGTGAGGTGCCTGTTTTCCGGAACACTGGTGGATCCGTCGGAAATCACCTCGACAATGGCGATTCTGCCGTTTGCAGCGTAGCTTGCGTTGCTTTGAAAAGTTGCGCAACTGCTAAAAATTACCGCTAAAAATCCGAATAAAAAGACCTTTCTCATGGAAGACAATATAAGTTTTTTTCCAGTCGCTTGGTTAGTTTGCTATATTCTGCGCATGGAATCCGAAAACAAAATTGCTCTGATTATTGACTGCGATAACGCCAGCGCCGAAGCTATCGACGGCATCATGGAAGAACTTTCCAACCATGGCGAAACAAGCATCCGTCGCGCTTACGGCAACTGGGAAAACAACAGCTTGTGGAAAACCGTGCTGCATCCCTTTGCAATCCAGCCGGTGCAGCAGTTCCCCTATACCAAGAACAAGAATGCTACGGATTTGGCCATGACCATCGATGTCATGGATATCCTCTACACCGAAAATATCGACGTATTCGCCATCGTCAGCAGTGATTCCGACTTTACTCCGCTGGCCATGAAGCTTCGCGCCAAGGGCAAGACTGTGATCGGTTTCGGTGAAGAAAAAACACCTTCCGCATTTATTTATGCCTGCAACCTGTTTGTCTTTACGGATAAATTCAAGGATTCAGCTTCCGGTGATGAACCTTACGAAGATGAATCTGCAAACAGCGTCGCCCGCTACGACAAGGGCCAGCTTCGCGGTGATACCCGCCTGATGAACGCTATCCGCAAGGCGATCCAGGAATGTCAGGATGATAACGGCTGGGCTTTGGCTGCAACGGTTTCACAGCTAGTTTCCCGCAAGATTACCCATTCTCCCAAGAACTTCGGTTACGCCACCTGGCCCAAGCTGATCCACGCCATGGAATACTTCGAGGAATCCAAGAATTCCAAAGACCAGCCCGTTTTCCGAATCAAGAAAAAATAATTTTCGTACAGTTTAAGCAATCGCGAATTTCTGTAAAATTAAAAGCCCCGAGGAGATTTCCTCAGGGCTTTTTCTTTACTTCACCATGATCATGGGGCTGGTTTCGCTGAGCAGGTAGCTCCATTCTTCGCGAATCTTTTCGTATTCGCTAGGATCTGCGTACAATGCGAAAGTAGTCCACTTGATGCAATTCTGTGCGCTGACACCTTCGGCGCATCCCTTTTCAAAGCTGACGTAATCCGGTTCGCGGTTCATGGCCTTGGGGCCTGCAACGCTGACTTCGCGACCCTTGGCTGCCTTTACGCTCAGGCTATAGCTGAACTGGGTTTCGTGAGGCATACGGATGGGATGATGACGCTTGGTAACCTTGGGCAGCTTGAAGAGGCTACGTTCCCAAACGTTGGGGAAGCGACCCTTCAATTCGGAACCGCCCTGGCCGAAATAGGCCTTGGAAGCGTAGGTTACAATCAGTACCAGCGGCTTGTTGAAATCAGCAAGATTTTCAATCTTCAGGTTACCGATGTTCACGTCGGGAATACCGGTCATCAGGAATTCTTCCATAAGTTTTTCCTGGTCCTTGATGTCACGGCCGTAGAAACGGTTACGCATAACGCTGCCGAACTTACCGGTCAAGGCCACGGAATCGCGGAATTCGCAGTCGCCGTCGTTACCGATGAACAAACGGTGATCCACGGAAATCTGGTGTTCCTGATTGTCTTCAAGAATGGGGGTGGTTACCACATGGCTGTTGTCATCGTCGATAACCAAGGCCACCTTGCCTTCCATATCCAGGGGAACGGGGCGGTCGTTGCCGGTCTTGTCGGTGGCGTCAACCCACATTTCGCTGATCTTGTCCTGCTTCGGGATGTACAGAATCATGTGGTTGAACTGCTGAATGGTGGGGAGCTGTTCAAAGCCTTCTTCAGTCAAGTGAATTGCAGTGAGGTAGCTCTTCACGCCGATGGTTGCCAGCATTTCCTTCAGGAGCAAAGCCATGTCCTTACAGTCGCCGCGGTGTTCCTTCAAGGTCACTTCTGCGGTCTGCGGGATAAGGCTGTGGCCGCCGAAACGGATGTCTCGGTAACGGATGTCCTGACGAACAAAGCGGATCAAGGCCTTTACGGCTTCGTCGCCAATCTTGTTGCCACGGACTTCGAAAGCCTTTTCACGAACGGAAACTGCCTGCTTGAACTGATGCTTGATCAGGTTCTGGTAATCTTCGCCAACTTCCTTCCATTCCTGCTTGCCAGTAAGCATGAGGCCTGCGCCGAAGTCGCGATAAACCGGCATGTACAATTCCTTGCGGATCACCACAGGGTTGGTAATCTTCCATTCCACGCCGCCCTTGATGTCCTGCTTTTCCAGCGGGCCGTATTCTTCGGTAACGAAACGTTCCTTGTCTGCAAAGATGCGGAAGCTTGCTTCGCCCACGGGAACATCCTTGGAACTGACGAAGTTGGTGAAGGGAATCATGCCCTTGTTTTCAATATTGGTGCGGCTGTACTGCATGTACACGAAATCGCCCGGTTCCAGTTCCTGCAAGGGGAAGTGGGCGGTCTGGCTTTCGTTGCCGCCACCGATTTCTGTAGCATAAGTAATATAGACGCCGTTGAGGTTTACCTTCTGCTTCAGCTTCATGTTGCTGTCGTAAACTTCGAGAGCGTTAATGTAAATGCGGTCAAATCCCGGCAAGAAGTCGAAGGTGAATTCGCGGTAGATGGCGGCACCGCGGATGTCCAGGATTTCCATGAACATTTCTTCGGTGCGGGTCCAGTTGGAACCCTTTTCTGCCTTCAGGGATTCCTTGCGGTAATGGATAACAGCGGGGAAGTCTCCTTCGGTGGCTTCTGCCTTGGCTTCCGGGCGGAGCAAGGTCTTGAGGTCTGCGGTACGTGCTTCCACAGGGTCAATGGGCTTCTGCAAAGTGCGGTTGTCAGCCTTGCCCAGGAATGCCTTGGTGGCGGAGAGGAAGCTCTTGGCGTCTTCGTTATCCGGCTTCAAAGCCAAAGCCTTGGTGAGGGACTTTTCTGCGTCGCGGTAGTTGCGGCTGTAGAAAAGGATCTTGCCCTGCATGGTCCAAATCTTGTAGTCGTTCCTGTCCTTGGCCAGAGTTTCTTCGCTGATGGCGCGGGCTTCTTCGAAACGACCCAGGAACATAAGGGCGTCCATCAAGGTGGTACCCAGTTCAACGCTCATACCGAAACGTCCACGGACGGCATAAAGAACATCCACGGCTTCGGCGTACTGGTCCAAACCCATGTAGGTCTTGGCAAGATAGATACCAAGTCGTGCGCTGGGCTGGGTGTCGTAAAGACGCTGCACCACAATCAGGGACTGGTTACGCTGGCCGAGACCCCAGAGGGCGTCGCTCAGGTTAATGACGTATTCCGGGTTGTTGGGAGTGTAGCGGAGAGCCGCTTCGGCACATTCGCGGGCGCGGCCGTAGTCGAACAAGGCTTCGTACATTTCACCAAGGATGGAAAGGAGCTGACCACTCTTGCGAACCAGTTCCCTCTGGCTTTCGAAGTGGCTGATGCCCGGTCCGTAAAGTTCCTTCATCTGGTAGATAAAGCCGCAGTTAATAAGATAGAGCGGTTCTTCCGGGTCCATCTTGTTGGCGCGTTCAAAGTAGCTGAGGGCAACCAACGGCTGGTTTTCTAACAGGCGGAGCAAGCCCACCTGGCTCATGATGGCGGCGTTGAACTTAGCCTGCTTCTTGGCGGATTCTCCATCGGCAGTTTCCACGGCGGGCTTAGCCTTTACAGTCAAGCCTTCGATGGCGTTGTCCATGATCTTGCCGTACTTCTTCTGGTTGATACCCTGAGTCCAGGTAACGACCAAGATGCCGCGGCCGTCTTCGTAGAAATAGCGGCCCTTGTAGGCGAAGTCAAACTTATTTACAGTATGGGTGAGGGTGAATTCCTGGGCGTACTGGTTGCCTACCTTCACACGGCGGATGTCCATGGTGGGGTTGGTATAGTCCACGCCAAGGCGTGTGAGGAGAACCTTGAACAAGTCGTTCTGGTTCACCACGTCGCTGGGAACCATGGCTCCGTAGACGAACATGGAAATGTCTTCGCCCTTGTTGCTGAGCACGAGATCCGGGTCTTCGTTCTGGCGGCTGATGCCCATCCAGTGGTGCCAGAGGGTGTCCTTTGTGCTCCAGGTGTAGCCCAGTGCCTCGGATTCAAACTTCTGCACTCGCTCCGGGGAAAGTTCCGGACCGTTTTCGGAAGATTCTTCCATCATTTCGAATCCGGCAAAGAACTCCTTCCATTCTTCCTTCAGGGCGCCTTGGGCAGGGACATTGTCCGTTGCAGAAAGGGTCAGGGAGTAAACGTGGGAGCCTGCGCCGGTCACGAGACCTACGGCTTCGTAGGGTGTGTCATAGCGCTTACCGGCTACGTCGAAGAAAGCGCCTGTGGAACCGAAGGCTTCCTCGGGATAGGTTTCCGCCAGGGTTGCCTTCTTGCCACTGCTTTCGAAGGCCTGCATTTCCATCTGAGCGCGGTCCATCAAGCGCATGGGTTCGCCCTTGGGCAGTTCCACCTCGATAAGCACGGCGCGTCGGCCGGTGCCCGCATTATAGAATTCGTAGGGAACACCGCTTTCGCCGTCGGCAGGTCCGCTGATCAAGGTCCAGCCTTCGCCGCCGTTGGGCGGGTTAAAGCTGAAGAAGTCGGAACTGACGGAACTGGCCTTGGCGGTTCGGGCAGCACTTTGGCCCTTTTCGCCGTTTTTGTCGGATTTTGCAGAATTTGCGGAAACAGCGGGGGAGGAATCGTAGTCCCCGAAATAGTCGTCGGCTACATTGGTGGTTCCGGAATTGCCGGATTTCGGGTCGACCTCGGTAAGCGGTTGACCGTTTCCTGCACAGGATACCAAAAAAAACAGTCCGAAAACAGGGACAAGACGGAAAATTTTGTGATTAAAGTGACTCATAACCCAATAAATGCAAAATTTTTTCTAAAAAGACCTACTCAACTGACGCAATTTTAATAAATTTGGTGTCAAACGCACGCCACCCTCTTTTTTGTGGCAAGCATTTCACAATAAAACAAAGGATCCAATAATGGCTCTCAAACTCGGTATCAATGGTTTCGGTCGTATCGGCCGTATGGTGTTCCGCGCTGCTGTGGAAAATTTCTCTAACGACATCCAGGTTGTCGGTATCAACGACCTCCTCGACGCTGACTACCTCGCATACATGCTGAAGTACGACTCCGTACACGGCATCTTCAACCACAAGATCGAAGTTGAAGGCAACTTCCTCATCGTTGACGGCAACAAGATCCAGATCTTCGCTGAAAAGGATCCTTCCGCAATCACTTGGGGCGCTCTGGACGTTGACGTTGTTGTTGAATCCACTGGCTTCTTCCTGACTGCTGAACTCGCTGAAGCTCACCTCAAGGCTGGTGCTAAGAAGGTTATCATGTCCGCTCCGGCTAAGGACAAGACCCCGATGTTCGTTTACGGTGTTAACCACAACACCTACGCTGGCGAAAAGATCATCTCCAACGCATCCTGCACCACCAACTGCTTGGCTCCGATTTCCAAGGTTCTTAACGACACCTTCGGCATCAAGCGCGGCCTCATGACCACCATCCACGCTGCAACTGCTACTCAGAAGACTGTTGACGGTCCTTCCAAGAAGGATTGGCGCGGTGGCCGTGGCATTCTCGAAAACATGATCCCGTCCTCCACTGGTGCTGCTAAGGCTGTTGGTGTTGTTCTTCCCGTTCTCAACGGCAAGCTCACCGGTATGTCCGTTCGCGTTCCGACTTCCGACGTTTCCTTCGTTGACCTCACCGCTGAACTCAACACCGAAGCTACCTACGAACAGATCTGCGCTGCTATGAAGAAGGCTTCTGAAACTCCGATCTCCGAAGGCGGCCTCCAGGGCGTTCTCGGTTACACCGAAGATGCAGTTGTCTCTACCGACTTCCGCAACGACTCTCGCACCTCCATCTTCGACGTCAAGGCTGGCATCCAGCTCGACCCGACCTTCGTGAAGGTTTGCTCCTGGTACGATAACGAATGGGGCTACTCCAACAAGGTTTGCGAAATGGCTCGCGTTATCTCCAAGTAAGAGATTTAGCTTAACAGCTTAATTAAATACTTAAAGGAAGACCTCGCTGAAAAGCTAGGTCTTTCTTTTTATACAGGCAAAACTTGCAAAAAAAACTCCCAGTCAAAAGACTGGGAGTTCTTTAAATTCACAGAACGGAATTGAGACTAGCCTTCGTAGTCTTCGCCACCGCCCCAACCATCGATGTCGGAGCCTGCGCGGCCAAGAGTTGCACCGCCGAGGATTTCGTCAATGCCCTTGTCTTCGGATTCATCCTCTTCTTCTTCGAAGATGGAGGATTCATCAAGTTCGGTATCTTCGTTAGGTACGATCGGTTCGTTATCCAAATCGTCGTTGCTAGCTTTCTTTCTTGCCATGAACTATACTCCTTTCAGATGGCGTTCCGTATTTCTTATCGCTATAGTAATATATTTTTGTCAAAAAAGAATCAATCTTCATAAAAAAAGTGATTTTTTTTGATGAAAGACGGTCGCCCGGCTGAAAAATTTCTTTAAACTGGGACTTTTAACCTCGAACCTGGCCGTTTCCGCGGAGAATCCACTTGTAAGTGCAGAGGCTTTCCACACCCATGGGGCCGCGAGCGTGGATCTTGTCGGTACTGATGCCCACTTCTGCGCCCAGCCCGTATTCGCCACCGTCCGCGAAGCGGGTGCTGGCGTTCAACATGACGCTGCTTGAATCCACGTTGGCGGCAAAGTAGTCCTGTGCTGCGGCGTCTTCGGAAACGATGGCTTCCGTGTGGCGGCTGCTGTACTTTTCAATGTGCTCGCAGGCTTCCTCGACACCGTCCACGAACTTGACACTGGACTTGAGGGCCAGGTATTCATGATGGTAGTTGCTTTCGTCGCCGATGTCGGTAACGTTGGGCAGTTCCTTGACGCATTCTGCGTTGCCGTAGAATTCCACACCCTTGTCCTGGAGAGCCTTCACCAAGTCCAGCACGGCGGCCTTGTCCAGGTGACGGTCGAACAGCACGCATTCCATGGCGTTGCAGACGCCGGTGCGCTGGGTCTTTGCGTTAATAAGGATGTTCTTTGCCTTGGTGAGGTCGGCAGCCTTGTCGATATAGACATGGCAAATGCCGTTGAAATGCTTGATCACAGGAATCTTGCTCTGATCGACCACGGCGCGGATGAGGCGTTCGCCACCGCGGGGGATAACCAGGTCCAGGTAGTCGTTCATCTGGAGCAACTTGGTCACAAGAGCGTGGTCCGGGTTTTCCACCAGCTGTACGGCGTCGGCGTCGATACTGCATTCCGTGAGGGCGCTGCGGAAGATGCCTGCCAGAATCTGGGATGACTTGAGGGATTCCTTGCCGCCGCGGAGCACCACTGCGTTGCCGGACTTGAAGCAGAGGCATGCGCCGTCGATGGTTACGTTGGGGCGGCTTTCGTAGATAAAGAAGATGGAGCCCATGGGTACCGCCACACGGCTGATCTTGATGCCGTTCTTCAGTTCGCGGGATTCCAGGACGCGGCCCAGCGGGTCGGCGAAGGCGGCGATTTCTTCGGCACCCTTGGCCATGGCTTCGATGCGGGCGTCGTTCAAGGTCAGGCGGTCCATCATGGAGTCGCTGATCTTGCCTGCGCTAGCTTCAAGGTCAATCTTGTTGGCGGCGAGGATGGCTTCCTTCTGCTGGCGGAGCTTTGCTGCCACCAGGTTCAGGGCTGCGTTACGGCTTTCGGCGCTCAAGGTACGGAGGCCGCGGGATGCCTTTCTGGCGTTCTTGGCCAGAGTTTCGGCGTAAACTTCAATATCTTCGATATTCATGGGCGTAAATATAGATAATAGGGGCGGAAATTACTCCAATTTGGAATAAAGTTTGAGTTGAAAAAATGGACGTCCGCTTGATTTTCATCACATTTAAGTGTATTTTATTGTTACAGGTTTGTTATTACTCGCAACATTGGCTTGTAGTTGCAGGGTATCGGACTTGGGTGCTTAGACTCGGTGTTGTTTTCTCTCTCATGCAACGCCGAGTCTTTTGTTTTATCAAACTAATCCTGTTCGGCTCGGAAATGCAAAAGTAAACTTTTGCGCTTCACTCGCCTCCAAGTCTTTTTTTTACAAACTAAAAAAAGACCGCGGAACTTTCCGCGGCCTTTTAATTTTCAACCTTTACGCTATTACAGCAGGTCTACGATCTTGGAGAACAATGCGTCAGCCAGAGCGTTGGTTTCGAGACCTTCGAAAACGTTGAACTGGTTGAACATGATCTTGCCCTTGCCGAACGGATAGAGCTGCAGGTCTGCGCCGGTCTTGACTTCGCCATCCTTGAAGGCGATGTCGCGAGCGAACACGGTTGCACCCGGAAGTTCGTTCAGGGAGATGCTGGGCATCACTGCTGCGGCCATGTGGTCGAGGACTGCGGAGTCGCCGAACACGCTTGCCAACGGGGAACCCTTCGGCAGGTAGTGCAGAGCAAGTTCGTTTGCACCAGTGCTCCAGTGGGATTCGATGGTGCTTTCGAAGTGATGGCTCTGGTTCAAGAAGTCGATATCTTCCTGGGTCATATCGGAGAGCAGCAAGGTCTTGCCGCCGTTCTTGGTGACGTCCACAATCTTGTCCAAAATTTCATCGGGCCAAGAGCTGAGGTTTGCAGTGAAGATAATTTGTTCGGGACCGTTGAGGGCGACCAATGCATCGCTGGATTCTTCGCAGTTGTCCAGGAAGCAAACCTTCTTTTCTGCGCTGCCAACGTCGGCCTGGTCAATAACAAGCAGGTCTTCGGTGGAGGAGTGGATTGCCTTGCCGTCGTCGATCAAGGTCACCTTGATCTGGTACTTGCCCACGTTGCGCGGAGCCATCATGGTGCAGATGCCGAGCTGTGTAAGGCTTGTCTTGCCGGCCGGTTCTTCCGGTTCCATGGTCTGGCTGGAGAGTTCCTTGCCCTGTGCGTCCAGCAACTTGATTTCAACGGAAACGTCTTCGTAACGCTTGTTGTTCAACAAAGTAATCTGGAAGCTGACTTCGCTCTGCGGTGCAACCACATGTTCCAGTTCGCTAACCAGGGCGCGGCTGGGAGTAGTGATTTCGCTGATGAATTCATCGAAGCCCTTGGACTTGCGGTTTTCGTCGTTCAAGCCGCTGAAGTCGGTGCTGCAGTCTGCCCAGTGGTCCAGGAAGAAACCTGCGATCTGCGGGTTGCTCTGGAATGCGGTAATCTGGTCCAGCTTACTCTTCAGAGCGATGCGACGTGCGTCGGCATTGAAGTCCTTGTAGGACTTCCAGATGGAGAGGTCGCTTTCCACGAAGGATTCCACAGCCTTGACGAAGGTCTTGATTGCCTTCTGGTTCTTGGCGGCACGGGGACCTTCGATGTTGGTTGCGTCTGCCGGAAGGAGGGTGTGGTTCTTCAGGGTCACCAGCATCTTGTTGGAAATATCGCTGGCTACATTTTCTTCTTCATCCTGGAACACAGCGTCACCGAGGCCTGCATCCGGAACCATCAGTTCTTCGTTGTCGCGATCGAAGCTGTGGGCGAGGTAGTGGCTATAGGTTGCGCTGGGGTTCATACGCGGGTTCACGCGGAGTGTTGCGTACGGGGAAATGCGGTCCACGGTAACAGGCAGGAGCTTGCCGGTATCCTTGCGGAAGTTGCCTTCGTTATCGAGGTAGATGGAATTCAGGTTGCTGATCACCGGACGGGTCATGTCCACCGGGCTGATAGCGTTCAGCATCTTGTTACCGTTCTGCAGCAGGAAGGTGCCGTTTTCGGAACCGAGAACCCACACGCCGATAGACGGATGGTTGTGCTGTTCCTTGACGATATCGTTGATCAACTTCTTTGCGATTTCCAGACCTTCGGTGGTAGAACGCATGGTGTGGATTGGAAATTCCTGGAACACGATGAGACCCATCTTGTCGCAGAGGTCCAGAGCTTCTTCGGTCAGAGGAGCACCGCAGGAACGGATGGCGTTGAAGCCTGCGTCCTTGATGGCCTTGAGGTCCTTTTCGAGCTTTTCGTTCTTGTAGGTCCAGAGGCCGCCCTTGCTCCACTGCTGGTTGTAGCTGATACCCTGGATCTTGAGGATCTGGTCGTTCAGGTAGTAGTCGCCCTTGAGGCAGTCGAACTTGCGGAAACCGAACGTGCGGACAACGGGGAAGGCGTATTCAGGACGCTTGACTTCCTTGCCGTCCTTTTCCTTGCCGGCCTTGATTTCCATCTGGAATTCAATAGCGTAGACATTGGGATGGTCCGGGCTCCACTGGAAGTGGTCCTTCTTGAGATCCTTGACTTCGAACACGTAGCGCTGGGTGGCGTTTTCCTTGTCCAGCTTGATGTTGTCGATGAAATGTTCGTAGACGTCGCCGGCCGGGTTCTTCATGAGAATGCGGAGGCGGGTCTGGAAACCACGGGGGTTGTTGAAGCTGACTTCGCAAGCCACGCGGTCCTGGTCCATGTCCGGTTCGACGCGGACGTGGTCGATAAATGCTGCGGTACCCTGGATGAGGTCCACGTTACCGATGATGCCGCCGTACGGATACTGGTTCCAGGGGAGGCCAACCGGCATTTCGCTGGGGTGTACGTAACGGTCGTCTGCACCTTCCTTGGATTCACGGCCGAAGTCGATACGGCTGTTGGAGGCGCCCATGTTGGCCACGCGTACGCAAAGAATGTTTTCTTCGCCGATCTTCAGGGCCTTCTGGGTTTCGATGACGAATGGGGTGTAGGCGCCGAAGTGGGTGCCGAGGAACTTACCATTGAGCCAAATGGTGGCGTGGGTGGCAATGCGGTCGAAGCGCAGGAAAATACGCTTGGTGACCTGCTTTTCGTCTTCGATGGTAAAACGCTTAAAATAATAGGCGCAATCCTGGGACATCAAAAGCTTGTCGAAGTCCCGTTCCCAGATGTGGGGGACTTGAACGTTTTCGGTGTTTTCAGGATAAGTTGCATACCAACGGTTGGAAATGCCCTGGTCTTCGGTGTCCCAGATCATTTGCCATTCGCCGTTCAGGCTCGTAATTTTGCTCATGTAGAGTGTCCTTTATAAATTTCGATGCATAATCTAGAAAAAGAAAAGTGGTTAGTGGTTGGTGGTTAGTGGTTAGGTAGGCTAAATTTGCCCTATTTTGGATTTATTGAACCTCGAACCTCGTACCTGGAACCTAATTTTGTTGAAAAAATGTGAAAAAGTTGAGGTTTTTTGCGCTCCATCCCTTTGATTGACAAAGGTTTCTTACTAAATTTGGGACTCCAATAGCAACCTAAAAAGGATTACAAAATGTATTCTATTGTTGAAACAGGTGGTTTCCAGTATAAAGTCGAACTCGGCAAGACCTACAAGGTTCCGACTATCGACGCCGCTGTTGGTTCTGAAGTGGAACTGAAGTCCGTTCTTCTTTTCGCAGGAAAAGAAGTGCAAATCGGCACCCCTGTCCTGAATGATGCTTCTGTCAAGGTCGAAGTTCTCGCCCACGACAAGTACGATACCATTATCGTTTACAAGAAGAAGCGTCGTACTCGTTACGAACGTCGTAACGGTCATCGTCAGGGCTACACCGAAGTGCTCGTTACGGAACTCCGCTCCGGCGCAGAATCTGCAGTTGTAGACTCTCAGGTTATTACCCGCAACCGCGCTCGCGTGGCTGCCCTTGCTAAGCAGAAGGCTCAGAACAAGCCTCTCACTCGCAAGGAAAAGATCGCTCAGGGCCTTCCGAAGCCAGCTAAGGTTAAGAAGAACTCTCTGCGTAAGGCTAAGGAGGCTTAATCCATGGCACATAAGAAAGGTCAAGGTTCTGTTCGTAACGGTCGCGACTCTAACGCCAAGTATCTTGGTGTTAAGAAGTATGCTGGTGAAGTTGTCAAGGCTGGCAACATCATCGTCCGTCAGCGCGGTTCTCACTTCCACAGCGGCAAGAATGTCGGCATGGGCAAGGACTTCACCTTGTTCTCCCTCATTGATGGCGTTGTAAAGTTCGAACGTCTCGACGCTAAGCGTCAGAAGGTCTCTGTCTACGCTGAAGAAAACTAATTGAGATGCAAGGGAAACCTCATGGTTTCCCTTGGAACCTTTCCTAGAGTCATCTAGTAAACGTTTAATCTCAATAACTGGGTTTGATTCCCTTTGGAATCCTTCCTTGAATCAGAGTGACAAACTTTTGAGTTTTAAAGAACCTCCTCTCGGGGAGGTTCTTTAATTTTAGGCTGTCCGCAGGGGTGGCCTTATTTTTTATGTCTTGTTTTTGCTAGATTATAGGGCGATGATTTTGCGCTATCTCAAGTTCTTTTTGCTGGCCCTGGTTGCTGGGCTTTTTATTGCTTGCTCCGATGACGATAACGACTCGGAATTCCTTTTCAATCGCGAAGTGACTGATCTTTCCGTTGTTCGTGAATGCAAGTCCAGCGGAGAACATGGCGACACTTGTTTCCAGGTACGTTTCCACTATCCTATGGAAACCGAAAAGCTGACCAACATCTACGTGTGGGTTGATAACATGGTTTTGGATGACACATCCAAGGCTGTGACAAAAGACGACTTGAAGCGTGCCGACGAAGTGATTGAATATCAGACCGGTACTTCCGAACTTTATGGCTATGTGGATGTGTCCTCCTATGTGTCCAAGCTGATGGAGGAAGGCAAGGAAGACGACAGCAAGAAACTGGACAGCCTGATGGTCGCCTTCTACTGCGACTATTCCGACGACGAACAACCGGGAACCGTGCAGCGCATCTATGTGCATTTCAAGGACAGGATGGCTCCTTCCGTCGTGAACCTGAGGGATCCTGAAACATGGACCACCGGCGCAGAATTTGTATGGAACCGTCCTGCAGACCAGACCGACTTTTATTCCTCCGGCGACTTGTCCGGCCCCATCGTCGGCTACAATATTGTGGTGTACGCCCTCGACGAAGACGAAGATATCCGTAAGGTCAAGGTGAAGGTCTCCAATTCCGAAGGCGTGGATTCCACCGGCACCAAGATTTACAAGCGTCATGCAAGAATCCGTTCCAATACCAACGATTCCGTATGGGTGGATTCCGTTACTTCTGCAAAGAACTTGTTGCGTATCGCAATTCTCGATGGTAAGGGCTACGATACTGAAGACTTCGAGGCCAATGCCTTTACCTTGGTGCTTGAAGGCCTGAAGGCGGAATCTCGCTATACCATCGGTATCTCCTCCTGGGATTCCAGTGGCAACGGCTCTGGTGACGAAAAGTCCAACATGCCCTGGTCCAACACCATGTTCTATACAACGGATTCCATCGCTCCGCTGATTGGTTCCACGATTCTTACCTTGAAGGATTCCGTATTCCCCGAACTGGCACGCCTAGACAGCAACAACCGTCTGAGAGTTTTCTGGGGCCGCAGCGTAGACCCGCGAGTCAAGAATCACGGCATCACCGTGGATACTTTGCTGTCTATTCCGGACTCTTGTCTTTACAGCGAGACCCTCAAGGACTACCAGTGCATAAACGAAGAAATTGAAGGCTACTACGTTGACTACTACGACCGCACCAACAAGGAATGGGTGAAGTTCGGCTATGCTGGGGGAGATCTTTCCAGATACAGCAAGCGTTACAAGCTTGAAGCCGATACCATGGTGGCCGATGCAGAAGAAGGCGAGTTCGTGACTGACACGATCCGCTGGGTAGCCCCTGGTGACACATTGATTTTGCGCGTACGTTCTAGGGACGTTTCGGGATACTACTCCAAGGCTGTAATCGACACCATCGTCGTTGCGCCTAGCGAAAAGGCCAAGGATGTGGAATGCCCCGAAGGATTTATCCTTGTCTCTACATCCGATACAACGACCTTCTGCATGGAACGTTACGAACATCGTGATGATTCCGGAACGTTTGTCAATAACGTGCTGCACTCCGAGGCGTTGGCTGCCTGCCAGGCCATGTCCGGTTCCGGTTTTACCTTTGACCTTTGCGGCGAACGCGAATGGGAACTGGTGTGTCTCTCCGGAGGTACACTTTCCTATGGCGTGATCGAAGAAAGTTCTGAGGACAACTCCGATTACCTCTTTGCAAACTGCAATGTTGCCACCAACGATTCTGTTCCTGCTTTGGATATTTCCAAGCGCAGTTCCCGCTGCCTGAACCCCATGGGCGTTCATGACATGCCGGGCCAGTTGCAGGAATGGGTCCGCGGAAGATCCGAGGATACGCTTACTGTGCTGAAGGGCGGCAGTTATAAGGTCTTCGGTGGCCTGGATCGCGAAACCCAGGCCCGTTGCACCAACCGCAGCTTCCCGTACTACACAAGGCCCGACTACACCAAGGATACTGTGTACCTCTACCGCGAAGGAACCCGCGTGGATACGGTCTTTGTTGCGGATACTTCGAGAACTCCCTACGAGAAGAAGCCCGTCCTTACAAAGGAAGACTTCACGGATTCCCTGCAGTTCTTCAACGTGCTGGATGCAGACGGCAACAAGATAGGCGAGGACTACGCACCTTATGCCGAATACAAGAAGGGTGGCGACGAATGGTTGGAGAAGGTGGCTAATGGCCTGACCTACGAACCGGACCGCGTCGAAGTGGTGTTCGTCAAGAAGGAAAGAATCGCCTACCGCCAGGCTGCCGCATTCTACAAGAGCCCGGCTATCGGCTTCCGCTGCTGCGCCTATCCGGAATAAAGTCTCGATACAGCTTGTTATAGGAAAAGCCTCGGTCTGGTGATCGGGGCTTTCTATTATGGTTCATTACAAATATTCTTTTATGCAGAAATTTGCATATATGCATTGACAAAGGACGGGCCAATTTATAACTTTAGGCTATGATTAAGAATTTGCCTAAGTCTATTGCTCTTGAATTGGTACCCCGTACCTTGGAAGGCCTTGTTGAGGAATCCAGGGATTGCTTGTCTAAGTTTCCCATTACCACAGTGAATGTTCCGGAAATCCGTACGGTTTCTGTGAAGTCCTACGAATCAGCCCGTGCGCTGATTGCAAACCACATTCCGGTAACCCCTCACTTCCGCATGGTGGATCGTTCCCTTACGGAACTGATTGAAATGCTTGGCGTGCTTACTTCCATGGGCCTCAGGGAAGTCTTGATCATTGCAGGCGACCCGCCCAAGGATATTGGATTCCAGCCTTCCGGCCTGACTTCGGTGCTTGCCATCCGTGAAATCCGCAAGCTGTTCCCGACCCTTAAGATATTTGCGGGTCTTGACCCGTTCCGTACCAGCTTCCGCGAGGAACTGGACTACGCCAAGCGTAAGCTGGACGCCGGCGCCGACGGCTTCTACACCCAGCCTTTCTTCAGCGTGGGTATGCTGGAACAGTGGATGGAGCAGATTCCCGAAGCTGAGGTCTGGTATGGCATTGCGCCTGTGCTTTCCGAAAAGTCCAAGTTCTACTGGGAGAATACAAACAAGGTTGTTTTCCCGCCGGATTTCGACATTACTCTCGAAAGCAACGTGAAGACGGGTCGCGCCCTGCTTAAGTCTATCGCCGATGCGAACCAGCGCGCCTACCTGATGCCTGTCCGCGTGGACGCCGCCGAGTATGTTGGCGCCCTGCTGAACGATTAACGGTCGGTTCATTGCTGAACGATTAGCTGTCGGTTTACAGCTGAACGATTAGCTGTCGACACGTCGCCGAAGAATTGAAAAAGGATACCTGAAAACAGGTATCCTTTTGCTTTAGTTTGCTTTAGCTGGTCGCTTCGATTTACTTGTGCCTGAGCGCGAAAATCCATGAGTATGCGACGGGGACGATCGCTGTTGCGATCAGCAAAGTTGTTGTGACGTAGATGTTTTCCAGAAGGCTTGTGAAAATCATCAGCAGTCCGCCAATGACAAAGGCGAATCCGCCAACGCGGTGGGTGTGGAACCAGTTGTCCTCGTTCTTGAGCGTCCAGTAGATGCGTATGCCGAAGATCATGTTCTGGGTGACCTTGGGCATGACGTTTCCAAGAATCACAAACAGGACTCCCAGGAAAATGGTGACAAACAGCGTAAGGTTGAACTTGATGTCCAGGGAGAACATGATGATGCTTCCCATGACGAATATGGCGATGGCGGGAACGAGCCATATAATGTAGGGGAGGTACTTCCTGATTTGGCCGTTTTTCTTGAACTGGATGTGTGTGTCCAGGAGGCAGAGCAACTGGATTGCCATCAGGAATGCGGGAATCCCGAAAACGGCTCCTGCCTTGGGCATAAAATTGTCGGGTTCGTTGTTCAGGTTGAAATGCACCGGCAGTTGGGCGGGCAGCTTGTCCCACAGGATAATCCCTGCGACGGATGTCATGGCGATGACGAACAGGGAAATAAGAATTTTCCATTTGTTGTTCATGTTACTTTTCTCCTTTAGGTGTTTCTTTTAAATCTTTTACCCACATCATGATTTCTTCGAGAACAGATGTGCTGAGTTCGTAGATGATGAATTTTCCATCGCGGCGGTCGCGGATCAGGTCCGCATTTTTCAGGACAGTCAGGTGGCGTGAAATGGCCGGGCCCGAAATTTCAAAGGCCTCAGCTATTTCTCCTGCAGTCTTCTTGCCGCCCTTGAGCATGTTCAGGATCTGTCGGCGCGTTGGGTCCGACAAGGCCTGAAGGGTATCTTGTAATGCCATAGGCAATCTCCAAAAAGGTTTAATAAGAACGTTGTGCGCGGAACGATTTCGTCGCATCCCAAGCTTATTTAACATGGAACGACTTCGTCGTTCTGTTGTTTCGCCTCGGCTATAAAACATGCAAGCATGTTTTATTTCACAGCCTCCGCTCTCCGACATGAAATAACTTCGTTATTCATGGTCGTTTCGCTTCGGCTGTTAAAACACTGGCGTGTTTTGCAGCGTTTGGCTTATTTAACATTTAACTTATATGTTAAATATAATTTGACGGAAATGAATTGTCAAGAGATTTGATTCAAAAAGATTGTATTTGTTCGGAAATGGGTACCAAATGGGTATTTGGGGGCTTTTTAGTACCCTGTTTTTCGTATAAATTATCGATTTTTTTGTTGAAATAATAATGAAAAATGATAAATAATTATCTTTTGATAGTTAAATGATAGATTTTTGTTATGAAAAGTTTGCTTTGACGATGCTTTTGTTTTGAACAAACTAAAAATTGGGGTACCAAATGGATATCTTGGGGTGTTTTGGTATCCTTTTTTTTTCATTTTCCTATATTTTGCGGCGTAATAGTGGTGTCGTAACGTTGTAATGGCGAGGATTTTCCATGAGCGCGATTGAAAAAAGTGAATTTTTGAAGGTGGCTGAGGATCTGGCCCGTAGGGCAGGGGAGATCTGCCTGGAACTGCAGAACAACCTGGGCGACGTAAAATACAAGACCGCGAAGGACGTGGTCACCATCGCCGACGTCACCAGCGAAAAGCTTATTGTGGAAGGTCTCCGCAAGGCTTTCCCCACCCATTCCATCCGTACGGAGGAAGCGGGCGTCATCGAAGGCTCTGACCCGCGCTACCGCTGGATCATTGACCCGGTGGACGGTACCGTGAACTTTAGCCGCAGTATTCCGCTGTGGGGCATTTCCATTGCGCTTCATTTCGAGGGCAAGCCGCTTGTGGCCTGCGTGAACCTCCCGAAACTTGGCGAAATGTTTACTGCGGCCAAGGGGCTTGGCGCCTTCATGAACGGCAAACCCATTCACGTGAGCTGCGAAAGCAATCCCACCCATGCGATCGTCAGCAATGGGGACTTCAATGTAGGCGAGGTTGCCAAGATCAACGCCCAGAATTCCCGCAACTTCGCCGCCGAGGCGGTTGCCTTTGAACGCGTGAAGTGTTTCGGCTCTGCGGTGATCGAAGGTTGCTTTACCGCATGCGGCCGCCTGGATTGTTTCGTGATGACCATGAGCTACCCCTGGGACATTGCCGCCATCGCCCTCCTGGTGGAAGAGGCTGGCGGAAAGTCCACCCACATCGACGGCACCGAAATGCAGTTTGTGGATGCGGAACAGGTCATCTTCAGCAACGGCCTGCTCCACGATACCCTGGTGAAGGTCCTGAATTAACTTCTGAACTGACCGAAGCCCGTGAGCTACGACACTCGTGGGTTTTGATTTTTGGGTTTTTAATATAGATTTAGCCTAAAAAAGAACACTTTTGGAGGTGCGATGTTTATTAAGAAAAGTTTTGTGGCTGGCCTTGCCCTCTTCGGCCTGGCAGCAACCAATGCCCCGGCAGCCCTCAGTGACGACGACTTCGTGGAAGCCGCATGGATGACCACCCGTTTCTACGGAGCCCAGCGTTCTGGTGAAGGCCCCAACTGGATGGCCGATGGCACCACTTATCCCACAAGTTTCTTGAAGGACGAATACAAGGGCCAGGATGTTTCCGGCGGTTGGTTCGACTGCGGTGACCATGTGATGTTCGGTCAGACCCAGGGCTTTGGCGCCTACGTGCTGGCCTTGGCCTATGCGGAATTTACCGAAGGCTATTACGACCTTTATACCGGCGACTACACCGACTATAAGGCTTCCGGCGACTATTCCCGTGCCGGCGGCACTCCCAACAAGGTCCGCGACCTTCTGGAAGAACTCCGTTACGAAGCTGATTTCTGGGTGAAGGCAGCTCCCAGCACTACCTCCTTCGTTGCCGTGAAGGGCGATGGCGATGTGGACCACAAGAACTGGGTGACTCCGGGTAAGATGAGCACCATGGGTACCTCCGAAGGTGGCGACCCCCGCACCATGCAGGCCGACACCGATGATGCTTACTCTTCTGGTATGGTGGCCGCCTTTATGGCAATCATGGCCCGTGTGGAACCGGATGCAGAACGTGCTGCCAAGTACCTGACCGCAGCAAAGAATGCCTATGGCTATTCCAAGACCCACAAGAGCGTTACGACTTCTGGCGGATACTACCAGAGCGGTTGGTGGGATGGCCGTACCGGCGACGGAACCTTCCTGGGTGCGCTTGAACTTTACCGTACCACCAAGGATGAAACTTACAAGACTGAAGCTCAGACTTATTTCTCCCAGCTGAAGTTTGAATCCGGTAGCTACTCCCGCTTGAACTATGCCAATGCAGTGCCGCTTTCCGTGGTGATGGGCAAGGGCGTCTTCGACTGGGATCCCACATCTGGTAACCAGAAGAATGCTAAGGATTTCCTGGATGGTATCTATAAGAACCAGAGCTCTGCTGACGGTATCTTCACTAAGGAAACAGGTGGCGGCGGCTCCTTCTCTGTGCGTACACCGTCTGGCGGCGCATTCCTTTACGGTCTTTATTCCAAGTTTACCGGCACTACGGACTACGACGAACTGATCGAGAAGAACGTGGCCTACCTGCTGGGCGATAATGCCAACAGCAAGTCCTACGTGGCGGGCTTCGACCGCAACGGTGCAAAGGCTCCTGTCGCTGTTCATCATCGTGGCTACTATGCCAACGAAGATCCTAGCAAGAATCCGGATTCCGATTTGAAGCCGCCTGCAAAGAACAAGTACTTTGGCGCCATGATTGCTGGTGCGTTCAACAATCAGGGACACAATAGTAAGGTTGGCTCCTGGGATGAAAACGAAGTCTGCGTGGACATCAACGCCCCCATGGTTGGTGCGTTGGGCTACATTCTTTCCAAGAAGGCTCCCAAGACCGACGAGGAAATCGGAAGCCCGGTCCAGGCTATTGCGGGTAAGGTCGCTGCACCCTCTGGCGCCCTCCGCATGGTGGGTTCCAACGGCACCTACGTTGTTTCCAACGCCTTGCGTACTCCTTTCACGGTTGAAGTCTTTGACCTGAAGGGAACCTTGGTGCAGAAGCTGGAAAGCCAGGGCCGTGAAGTAAGCCTGCAGCCTAAGGTCAAGGGCGTATTGAACGTTCGCATCAGTTCCGGAAAGAACCAAATGGTCAAAACACTGAACAACTTGTAGTTTTTTCCAAAAATTGTAATAGAAAGGCTCTCGCAAGAGGGCCTTTTTTGTGTATTTTCGGCACCCCAATTAACATTTTTCGTAAAATGTAATGTAAAACTATATTTACAGAATAATCAAAATAAATGCATCTTACAAAATTGTTAGTTTTTGCAACATAGACCCTTTAAATTTAACCAAAAAACGCAATTGGAAAATCTTTCAAAAAAGTAACTTACAAAATTGTAGGAAATTAACGTTTTTTGTACATGACCACTTGTTTTTTTTCATTATTTGTTATCTTTATTTCCGTAACAGAAATGCCATGCTCAAGGGTCTATAAACACTCGAAAGCGGGCACAAAAGTTTAAACAAACAATAAACTCTCAATGGAGATAAATACTATGGCAATCCAGAATGCTTACCTCAAGTCCGTCTATGAAAAGGTCGTCGCACGTGACCCGGATCAGGCTTTGTTCCACCAGGCTGTTCGCGAATTCCTCGAATCCCTGGACCCCGTTCTCGCTCAGGACAAGTCCTGGGAAACCAACGGCGTTATCGACCGTCTCGTTGAACCGGAACGCGTGATCACTTTCCGCGTACCTTGGTTGGATGACAAGGGCAACGTTCAGGTTAACCGCGGTTACCGCGTTCAGTTCAACTCCGCTATCGGTCCTTACAAGGGCGGTCTCCGTCTCCGTGGCGAAGTTACTCTCTCCATGCTCAAGTTCCTCGGCTTCGAACAGATCTTCAAGAACTCCCTCACTACTCTCCCCATGGGTGGCGGCAAGGGTGGTTCCGACTTCGAACCCAAGGGCAAGTCTGATAACGAAGTGATGCGCTTCTGCCAGTCCTTCATGACTGAACTCTCCAAGCACATCGGCGCTGACACCGACGTTCCGGCTGGTGACCAGGGTACTGGCGCTCGCGAAATCGGTTACATGTTCGGTCAGTACAAGCGTCTCCGCAACGAATTCGTTGGCGTTCTCACTGGTAAGGGCCTCTCCTACGGTGGTTCTCTCGCTCGTACCGAAGCTACCGGTTACGGCCTCTGCTACTTCACCCGCGAAATGCTGAAGGACCTCGCTAACGACTCCTTCGCTGGCAAGACTGTTGTTATTTCCGGTTCTGGTAACGTTGCTATCTACGCTACCCAGAAGGCTCAGGAACTCGGTGCAAAGGTTGTTACCGTTTCTGACTCCAACGGCTACATCTACGACCCGAACGGCATCAAGGTTGAAGTCGTTCAGCAGATCAAGGAAGTCGAACGAGGCCGTATCTCTGAATACGCAAAGCGCGTTCCGGGTTCTGAATACCACGAAGGTTCTAAGGGCGTTTGGACTGTCAAGTGCGACATCGCTCTGCCCTGCGCAACTCAGAACGAAATCGACGAAGAATCCGCAAAGGCTCTTATCGCTAACGGCGTAAAGGCTGTTGCTGAAGGTGCTAACATGCCTTCTACTCCGGAAGCAATCGAAGCCTTCCTCAAGGCTGGCGTTCTGTTTGGACCTGCTAAGGCTGCAAACGCTGGTGGCGTTGCTACCTCCGGTCTCGAAATGTCTCAGAACTCCGAACGTCTCTCCTGGACCTTCCAGGAAGTCGACGCAAAGCTCGATGGCATCATGACCTCCATCTAC